>NZ_JASJSQ010000007.1:0-96767 GCF_030236855.1 Stenotrophomonas maltophilia group sp. Smal13 | reverse complement strand
ACGACCCCGCGCCAGTCCATCCCCGAACTGGCCGCGAGCATTGCCCGCATCGGCCTGCTGCAAAACCTGATCGTCATCCTCGCCGCCGATGGCGAGCAATACGAAGTCGTCGCAGGCGACCGCCGCCTGACCGCCTTGAAGCTGCTGGCGAAGAAGAAGCGCATCCCCGCCGACTACGAAGTGCCGTGCCTGCTGGTGGCCGATGCGTCCGCCCGCACCGTCAGCCTCGCGGAGAACGTGCAGCGCGAGAACATGCACCCCGCCGACCAGTTCGCGGCCTTCGCCGCGCTGGTCAAGGAAGGCCGGCCCATCGAGGACATTGCCGCCGACTTCGGCGTGTCCCCGCTGGTGGTGCAGCGCCGCTTGAAGCTGGCGAACGTCTCGCCGCGCCTGATGGCCGACTATCGCGCCGGTGGCGTGACGCTGGAACAGTTGATGGCCTTGACCATCACCGACGACCACGCTGCGCAGGAAGCCGCGTTCTATGGTGCGCCGGAATGGCAGCGCAGCCCGTCCAAGCTGCGCGAGCGCCTGACCGAGCGCGAAATCGACGCCACGCACCCGCTGGTGCGCTTCGCCGGGCTGGACGCCTACAAGGCAGCGAACGGCGGCATCCGCCGCGACCTGTTCGCAGAAGGCGATGCCGGAACCTACCTCACCGATACCGGAGTGCTGGAAACGCTGGTGCGCGACAAGCTGGAAACGCTGGCCGAGGACGTGCGCGCCGAGGGATGGGCATGGGTGGAGGCCGTGCCGCATCTGGCCTACGAGGAACGGCAGGCGTTCCAGAACGCCCCGCGCCATCGCCGCGAGCCGACGACCCGCGAGGCCCGCCGCATCGCCTCGCTGGAAACCCGCCTCGAAAAGATCGACGCCGAACTGGAAGAAGCCTGCGACGCCGAGGACGAGGCCAAGGCCGAGAAGCTGGAACAGCGGCGCGATCAGGTGGTCGGGGAACTGCAAGACGCGGAGGACGCCTTGCAAGGCTATACGCCCGAGGTGCGCGACGTGGCCGGTGCCATCGTCACCATCGACCGCAACGGCGAGGCCGTCATTCATCGCGGCCTGCTGCGCGAAGCCGAGGCGAAGGCGCTGCGTACGCTCGACAAGCTGCGGCGCGGTTTCGGCAGCACCGAAGGCGAAGCCGCCAACGACGAGCACGAGGACGACGACGCGCCCAAGGCCGCGAGCCTGTCCGACCGGCTGGCGCAGCGGTTGAGCGCCCACCGCACGGCGGCGCTGCAAATCGAAGTCGCACGCCATCCGCAAGTCGCGCTGGCCGCGCTGGTGCATGGCATGGTGCAGACCGTCTTGCAGCCCGACGCCTACGGCGATGGCCTGCCGTTGGGCGTGCGCCTCACCGTGCAAGACCGGCTGGAAGGCATGGCCCCGGACTGGCCGGAATCGTCCGCCGCCGTGGCGCTGCGCGAACTGCAACAGGTGGCCGGTGAAGCCTTGCCGGACGACAGTGCCGAACTGTTCGCCGTGCTGCTGGCGAAGCCGCAAGACGAACTGGTGCGGCTGCTGGCCGTATGCGTGGCCGCCACGGTGGACGTGGTGACGCCTCGCGCCACGCCGCACCAGCGCGGCGAGGAACTGGCGCAGGCCGTGGGCCTCGACATGGCTGCATGGTGGCAACCGACCGCAGAAGGCTACTTCAAGCACGTTGCGAAGGCCGCGATTCTGCAAGCCGTGGGCGAGTATGCGCCGGAGCAAGTCACCCGGCTGGCGAAGTTGAAGAAGGCCGACATTGCCAGCGAAGCCGAGCGGCTGGCGGATGGCACGGGCTGGATGCCCGCCATCTTCAAGGCCGAAGGCCCGGAAGCTGTACCGGAGGAAGCGCAGGAACAGGATGCGCCGGGAGATGCCGGGGCAATGGCGGATGAATCCTCCGAAGCGCTGGCCGCTTGACCTATACCGAATGCGAGCGCTCCGGCTTCGTCCGGGGCGCTGCGCTTTGTACAGTAGTTCATCGGGACGAAGGACCGACCGCGATCAACACCGGCGCCCAGGCCGTGTCGTCCTGGGCGCCGGCGAAAAGCAAATCCGGGCGCGGCAGTGGCCGCGCCCGCTGTTCAAGGCCAATAGTCGAATCGGAACAGCCCCTGATAGAGCTACACCGTGTTGCATAGAAACGCGGCGCGGTTCCTTCAGTATTTTTCATGATTCATAAGGGCGCGCAGATGCCGTGCTTCGCCGGCATAGCTGCGTGCCCTGCGAACGTCTCCTTCCAGAGCTTCGATGGCGCGTTGAGATTCCGGTTCTACCAACGACTTCTCTACAAGTCGTGCAAGCCTTGCAAGTGTCCAAGCCGCGACGAGGACAAGATCCTGAAACGGTTCGTCAATATAGGCATCGCCAACGGCTTTGTTCCTTTTCTCCTGGTGCCAAGCCGGGTTCTTCATGAATGACGGTGTACCACCGCCTGGGAATGAGATTAGATGGCCGTGAACAAGGCTGTTGCGATACTCGTTCAAGTCTTCGGCCACTTCTGCCGCAACCTTCAACACGGCATTGCATTTGGCGCTAAGTTTCGGGTTCCCATTTCCCAACGCCTTGAACTGATCTTCTGACTTCATTTTTTCCGTGAAGGGTCGAACGCCTGCTACGTTGGTTTCCGTAAGCGCCCACAGCGCTCGCTCCAATGTCGTTTCAAACAGACCATAAGCAACGATGAAGGCTCCGATCATCTTCAGATGGTCTAACGTAAGCCCCATACTGGACATTCGGGCTTGTATATCGCGTGATTGTTCGAGGTAGTTCTCTGGCATGTAGCGCCTCCATACTTCGATGCTTCCGAAACCAACAGTATCGAACGACTAGATTTGAATGCGGAAATGGGCGTATCGGCGCGATGCGCCGCCGGGCTTTCGGGCTGCGCCCCGTGCCGTCTTCGCCGTCACGGCCATTCGGCTTCAATCCCTCACGCCTTCGCGCCTGCGGCGCTGCGCGCTTCGCTTGCCTCCAGGGGAACGCCCTGCGGGCTATCCCCGCCGCGCGCAGCTTGGCGCCCCTCAAACACCGCCGAACCGGCTGCGCCGGATCGGCCTGGCCAGCGCCCCGCCGCGATGGACGGGCCGCTGGCGAACACGCTGGCGCTTGCTGCGGCAGGTTGTGCGGATGCGTGCCGTCCTCAACGCTGGCGGTTCCTGCCCATCACGTCACGAAGGACGGTTCACGGACAACCCGCCCGGCATCGCTATGGAGCTTCCACACCGCGCCTCAAGACCTGCGCCGCAAGGTGTAGCAGGAGCGTGCTCGCCTGTCGTTGGGTGGTTGACCTGGCTCGCGTCAGGGGGGGCGAGCCGGAGAAGCCTTCGGGCGGGGATGCCGAGCCGGCCCTATCTCCTTTCGGAGTGGTCCGGCCCAAGGCGTCCTTGTCTCGTTGTGAATCCTGGCGGGGGCGCGGCTGCGCCTCGGGCTTCATGGCCGCAACCGTCCAGCGAAAACAATTTCCCCGCCGCTGTGCGGCTTCCTCGCGCAGCAAATTCTTTTCGCCTCCCGGTTCTCCACTGCGTTTCGACCGCAGGCGGTGTAGCCAGCCCATCCCCCGCCGGCCGGATCACAACAAGGACGCGATGGGCGCGAACCTTGTTCAACCGAAAGGAGAAACATCATGGCCAACATCGGCACCTTCACCACCGACAAAGACGGCTTCACCGGCACGCTGCGCACCCTGATGCTCAACGTCAAGGTCAAGTTGGTTCCCAACGACAAGGGCAGCAGCGAGAACGCCCCCGACTTCCGCCTCCAGGCTGCAGGCCACGACATCGGCGCGGCATGGAAGAAGACCAGCGAGGCCGGCCGCGAGTACCTGTCCGTGACCCTCGACGATCCTTCGTTCCCGGCAGCGGTCTATGCCCGCCTGATCGAAGGCGAGGACGGCACGCACGACCTGATCTGGTCGCGCAGCAAGCCCCAGGCGGCGTGACCGCCGCAGCGCCCCGCCCATCGCGGCGGGGCGCTGTGCTGCTGGTCGCAGCACATCACCACATCATGCGCGCGGCTTCGCCGCGTCGCGTTCCTTCAACACCGCCTCCAGCTCCCGACGCACCTGCGCCAGCAGCTCGTCGGCCTTGCGCGGGCTGTCGCCCGCGTAGGCCAGCGTCAGCAGCGTGAGCGGGTGGATCTCCATCACCTCGCACAGCTCGGCCAGCTTATGCAGAGTCGGGCTTTTGAGGTCGCGTTCGAGGGTGCTCATGTAGGTGCGGCTGGACACGTCAGAGAAGGCTTCCTGGCTCAAGCCACGCGCCTTCCTGACCGTCTTCAACGCCTTCGCCAATGAGTTCCCAGCCGCCACCTATGGTTTCCCTCGAAAAACCAAGATGACAGCCCATTGCGCCCTATAGGGCTACAATCTATAGTGTTCATTTGGTGTTGTTCTACGTCTCTGTGCCTTTACGGAAATTCGCATCAGCGGGTTTCAGCAAAGCCACGAAACCGCATTCGCGCTTGCGCACGAAGGCGCACATCCGGCTTGGCGGTTCCGCGCTTCGGCGTGAAGCCGCATTCGTGCATCATTGGATTTGTGGGATTGCCGACCATGCCCCAGTCACTCACCACCGCCCCGGAGCGCGCGCAACTGCTCGCCAACGGCGCGGCCCGCGCTGCTGGGCAAGCCATCGACCCTGTGCCCGTGGTGCGGCTGTTCACGCCGGACGCGCATGTGACCTGGCTGCTGGCCGCGCTCGACCCCGCCGATGGCGATACCGCCTGGGGGCTCATCGACTTGGGGATCGGGATGCCGGCGCAAGGCACCGTCAAGCTGTCCGAGCTGGCCGGCATCGTCGGGCCACGCAAGCAGCCCGTGATGCGCGATCTCTATTTCCAGCCCACACGCACACTGTCGGAATACACCTGCTTGGCCGAGCAAGATGGGGCTATCCCGGACTGAGCACAGCCTACTGTGACTTTTTCAGTCTGATGTCATACCGGGCAGGTCTCAATCAGCATTCTTGCGGTGCAGCCGCACCAGTCTGATCCAAATAGACATGATGCCCGACGCGGGCTGCGGCAAGCTGGTCTGTACGGCGCCCCATTTCGGGGCGTTGCCGCCGCAGCATTGAGACGAATACCGCAACGCATCGGAGCCAATCGGTCTTGACACCCACCAGCCACCTTGCAATCCCTGATGTTCTGACGATGTTGCGCGTAGTCCTTCCGTGGCGGCCAGTCCTGTTCGCAGGGAGATGGCGTCATGGTCGATCGCAGCGCCGAGCCTTGGTATCCGACAGCCGCGTACCTGTACGCGCTGCATCTGGACGACCTTGCGCTCGCTTGGGAATACCTGCGCAGGAACCCCGACTACCGGCTCGACTGGCTGCGTCGCCATCGCCGGCCACAGACGGCACAGGGAGCGGCGCATCGCTGGGGCCTGCGCCTGCTGGAAGACCCAGCCCTGGATGCGCGTGACGCGCATCCGGCTTGGCTGCCTGGTCATGCGGCCGTGGTGCAGCTCCACCCTGACGCCGACCCACCGCAGGATGCCACCACGTTCGCGTTCTGGAGCATCCCCGGCCACAAGCAACTGCTGCATGACGGCAAAGGGCTGGCGCTGATCGCGTGCAGCCCAGGCCATTGCCTGCGCTTCACGCTCGCGCATGGCCTGGAAGACGGCATGGCCGTGGCTTATGCCCATCGCGGCGGCGCTGCCGCGCATGCGCGTCGCCATACGCCCGGCCCAGCCTTGGCCGACGCCAAGCCCAGGCCACCACCTGCCGCGCTGCTGGAGCTGCACACCTTGCAGGCGCTCGACGCGACCCTGGCGGGCGCGTCCTTGCGCGATGTGGGCGAAGGGCTGTTCGGTGCCGACGCCGCGGCCGATTGGTACAGCGACGGCGGCCTGCGCTCCAAGGTGCGCCGCCTAGTGCGGCGCGGCGATGCGCTGATGCGTAGCGGCTATCGCCGGTTAGCACAGCTTCCGCCGCTTGAGAAGGGTCGTTTTGATGCGGACGCAAAACGGCCCTGATCGGAAACCCCTCGCTTCTTGAGACTGCCTCCATCCGGTCGCGCTGTGTGGCCGGGCGTTTTCAAACGATGGAGGTTCACACCATGCGTCCCGCTCCTTTGCGGCCTGCCGCCACTGTCTCGGCCGCTGCCGCGCAGCCCCAACGCTATCTCACCAACGACGAAGCCGCCGAGTACCTACGCCTATCGCCGCGCACGCTGGAAAAGCAGCGCGTGATTGGCGGTGGCCCGCGCTTTCGCAAGTTCGGCCGGCGCGTCATGTACGCCGTGGCCGACCTCGATGCCTGGGCCGCCGACCGCAGCTTCGAGACGACTTCCGATCCCGAATACGCCGAGCACCACTCGGCCGACAGCCGTGCGCGCTGATCGGCGGCGCGCGGCAGGCCATCGCCATGTCCAGCACCGCGCTGCCGTCCCGGCAGCGGCCGTTGCAGGAGCGCGAACAGCTCGACCTGTTCCGCGCCTTGCCCGGCGACATGGCGCCGCGCGACAGCCAAGACCTGATGGCCTATCCGTTCTTCTCGCTCGGCAAGTCCAAGCGGGTCAAGCCCATCGACTTCCGCGCGGGCAACGTCACGATCCGCGTGGAAGGCACGCAGGAACACGGCATCGCCACGATTTGGGATGCCGACGTGCTGATATGGGCGGCCTCGCAGATCGTGGAAGCGAAGGACGCGGGCTTGCGGCCGTCGCGGCTGATGCGCGCCACGCCCTACGAGATCCTGCGCTTCATCGGGCGCGGCAAGTCGCTGCGCGACTACCAGCGCCTCAAGGCTGCGCTGGATCGCCTGCAATCGACCACCGTGGCCACGTCCATCCGCGAGACGACCGGGCGGCGCCTGCACCGCTTCTCGTGGATCAACGAATGGAAGGAGCTGGCCGACGCCAGCGGCACGCCGCTGGGCATCGAGCTGATCCTGCCCGACTGGTTCTATGCGGGCGTGCTCGACGCCGCCCTGGTGCTGACCATCGACCCGGCGTATTTCCGGCTCACGGGCGGCATCGAGCGGTGGTTGTACCGCCTGGTGCGCAAGCATGGCGGCAAGCAGGAACACGGCTGGCAGTTCGACTTTCGCTACCTGCACCAGAAATCGGGCAGTACCGCCAAGCCCTACGACTTCGCCTGCGACTTGCGCGCGCTCGTCGCGCGGCAGTCGCTGCCCGGCTACGTCCTGGGCATCGAGCGGATGCCGGACAACGGCATGGAGTTGCTGACCTTCCGGCCCGTGCCGCAAACGGCACGGGGATAACTCCGGGACAACCTGTGAATGGTGTCGTGCTATCAGGCGTGCGGGGTATCGTGCTATCAGGCGTGGGACTATCGTGCTATCAGGCGTGCCGATCGGCCGCAAACCCGCGCCAGTGCTGGGTTTGCGCGCCCTCTAACTTCCCTAACTTAAATTCTCTAACTTTTAGTAGGGAAGCGCCGCTGCGGTGGACAACCACCACGCGGCCACAAACGCAGCAGCAAAAGCCCGGCTTTCCAGCATGGAGGGCCAGGCCATGATCGTCGCTCTGCTCAACCAGAAAGGCGGCGTGGGCAAGACCACGCTCGCCACGCACATCGCCGGCGAGCTGGCAACGCGCGGCCAGCACGTCGTCCTGCTGGACGCCGACCCGCAGGGTTCATCGCTGGACTGGACGCAGCGCAGAAGCCAGCAAGGCTTGCCACGGCTGTTCAGCGCCGTGGGCCTCGCACGCGAAACACTGCATCAGGAAGCGCCAGAACTCGCCAGGCGGGCCGATCACGTCGTCATTGATGGGCCACCCCGGATTGCCGCCCTGGCGCGCTCTGCGCTGCTGGCGGCCGAGCGTGTGCTGATCCCGGTGCAGCCCAGCCCCTATGACGTGTGGGCCAGCGCCGAGATGGTGGCGCTGATCCGTGAAGCGCAGGTGTTCCGGCCTGCACTGCGCGCGGCCTTCGTCATCAATCGGCGCGTCAGTACCACCGTGATCGGGCGCGAAGCGCGCCAGGCGCTCGCCGACCAGCCGCTTCCTGCGCTGCGCGCGGAAGTGCATCAGCGCATCGTGTTCGCCGACAGCGTGGCCGCTGGCCGGCTTGCATGCGAGACGGCGCCGGACAGCGCGGCCGCCCGCGAAATCACCGCGCTGGTCGATGAACTGCTGCGGTGGCCGACATGACGGCGAAGCCACCGATACGCGCAAAGCGCGTCGGTATCGGCGCGCGTCCGCCTGCGAATCCGCACGCCGAGGTGTGGATTCGCCAGGGCGACGCCGATGCGCTGGGCAAGGGCGACCTTTACACCGCCCGCCTGACCCTCGACATCACGCCCGCGATGCGGGCGCGCATCAAGGTGTCGGCCTTCACGCAAGGCGTGACCGTGGCCGACCTGCTGCGCGGCCTGTTGGAACGGGAGTTTCCAGAGAACCGCAGGGAGAACACGCCATGACTGCATCTGCTTCGCCGGCCACTGGCACGGCCACGGCTGCGCTCGCAGCGCCTACAGGCCAGCCTGCCAGCACACCGCTGACGCGCGTGGCGCTGGCCTACATCGAGGCCCGTTTCAAGCTCTACCTGCGCTTCGGTGAACCCGCGCGCACCCTCCAGCTCGACCGCTGGCGGCGCTGTGCGGTGTTCCTGCCGGGTGCCGTGTTCTGCCGCACCCGCTGGCAGGCCAACGACTACGGCACCGTGCGCTGGCAGCTCATGGTCATGCAGGCTTGCACGCCGCTCGATGCGGCGCAGCGCATCCCCGGCGTGCAGCCGGGCGCGCGCCTGCTGCTGCACGCCGAGGGCGAGAACGCAGTGCGCGCCGTGCTGGAACGCATCGACGCCATCGAGGCGCTGGGCATCGCACCTGTCGGTGCCTCGCCCGCGTACTGGCGCACCCTCGCCAACCGGATTGCTGCGCGTCAGCCACTGCCCGAATACACCGCCGAGCGGCACGCCGCCTGGCTCACAGGGAGGGCGCTGCCATGACCGCAGTTTCCACTGGCGGCGCCGCGCCGCGTCCTCGCTCGCCCCGCGCAGGTTTACGCGCTCGCATCGTGCTGGCGGGCCTGTCCGCCTGCGGCCTCGCTGCGCTGGCCTGGGCGTCCTTCGTGCATCCGCTGCCGCGCCTGATCTACAACCCATCCGACAGCGTGGCGGTCGGCTGGTATCGCGTCGATCCGCTGGGCCACGGCACCGGCTCGCTGCCACGTCCTTTGTCCGTGGACAGCATCGTCCTGACCACGCTGCCACCAGATGCCGCCGCGCTGGCTGCACAGCGCGGCTACCTGCCGGCGCGCGTGCCGTTGCTCAAGCGGGTGGGCGCGATCGCGCCGCAAGAGGTGTGCATCACTGGTCGCACCGTCCGCATAGACGGCGTGCCTTCGGCCGCCGTGCTGCCCGCTGATCGCTGGGGCCGCTCGCTGCCAAGCTGGCAGCAGTGCCGTCGCCTTGAACCCGGCGAACTGTTCCTGCTCAGTGTGACCAACCCGGCGTCGTTCGACAGCCGGTATTTCGGGCCGGTCAGCGCATCCGCCGTGATCGGCGTCGCGCATCCGGTTTGGCTGGAGGCACGCCCATGATGGCTGCCGATTCGCTGCACGTTGCCGTGCATCTCATCGTGCCATCGGGCGTGCCGATCCGGTGGCTTTCCGCATGTTGTCGCGCGTGCAGTGCCAGCGCATCCGCGCTGCACTTCGCGCTGCCTTCCCATGTGCAGGCGTCTTGCCTCGAACGCGCCCGGCCTGTGGCCGTCGCCGCGTTCGCCGGCGCGCTGGCTGCTCACGCAGCAGCGCCGCCGGGCCGCCGCTGCCCGGAGCGCCAGCGAGGGGCAAAGGCGGAAGGCAAGACAAAAGGACGCGGCACCGGGCCGCGTCGAAAGCCTGTCTGCACATGGGGGTGGCGCGGCACGCAGCGGCTTCGCCGCCGTGCCGCGTGGGGCGTGAGGCCCGCGCCAATGCAGGCATGTCCGCGTGCTTCGCACGACCGGACACGCCGGAGCTTGCAGGGAGAACGGCGATGACCGACCGCCGCGACGACGATTTCCGCGTGCGCCCCAGCGCCCCGAAGAACCGGGGTAAGGGCCAGGGGCAGAGCTTCGTTTCCAAGGTGCTCAAGCAGGCCGGAAAAGCCAGCAGCGGCAAGTCGGCGGTGCGCCGTCCTGGGGCGGCTGCCACCGGCCAGCGTCCCGGCTCACGCCTGGGGCGCGGCCATACGGCGGCGCGCTTCGCCGGCGCGAAGCTGACGCCCATGTCGCGGCGCGTGACCATCAAAACCTTGCTGGTCAATCACCAACGGGCCAGCCCACAGTCGCTCGCCAAGCACCTGCGCTACATCGAGCGCGACGGCGCGGGTCGCGATGGCGAACCGGGCCGGGCCTACGGGCCACAGGCCGACGAAGCTGACCTCGATGCCTTCAAGGAACGCTGCGCCGATGACCGCCACCATTTCCGCTTCATCGTCTCGCCGGAGGACGGGGCCGAACTGGACGACCTGCGCACCTACACCCGGCATCTGGTGGATCGCATGGAAGCCGACCTGGGCACGCGGCTGGATTGGGTGGCGGTCGATCACTGGAACACCGACAACCCGCACACCCACCTGATCGTGCGCGGGCGCGACGACACCGGCAAAGACCTCATCATCGCGGGCGACTACATCGCCGATGGCTTCCGCCACCGCGCCGCCGAGCTGGCGACCGAATGGCTGGGGCCGCGCACCGAGCTGGAGATCCAGCAGACCTTGGGGCGCGAGGTGGAACAGGAGCGGTGGACGAGCCTGGATCGCACCTTGAAGCGCGAGGCCAGCGACGATGGCCTGGTGCATGTCGAACGGCTCAACGAACCCCGCTTGCAGCGCCAGCGCCTGCTGCTGATCGGCCGCCTGCAGCGCTTGCAGCGCCTGGGCTTGGCCGACGAGGCGCAGCCGGGCTCCTGGGCCATCCATACCGATGCCGAGAAGACCTTGCGCGCCCTGGGCGAGCGTGGCGACATCATCCGCACGATGCAGCGCGCCATGAGCGGACAGCCGCGCGAGCTGGCGGTGTTCGAGCCGGGCGATGACGGCCGCACCATCTTCGGCCGCGTAGCAGCCAAGGGGCTGGCCGACGAACTGCACGACCGCGGCTATCTGGTCATCGACGGCGTGGACGGCAAGGCCCACTACGTCGCGCTGAACGCCCGCGACGAGCTGGCGAACTATCCGACCGGCGCCGTGGTGGAGGTGAAGGGATCGGCCGACGTGCGCGCCGCCGACAGGAACATCGCCGCGCTGGCGAGCGATGGGCTGTATCGCACCGATCATCACCTGGCGATTGAGCAAGGCCGAGCCAAGCCCGGTCGTGACCCGCAGGAAGTCGTTGCGGCCCATGTCCGCCGACTGGAAGCCCTGCGCCGGGCCGGCATCGTGGAGCGCGTGGCCGACGGGCTATGGAAGGTGCCGGACGACCTGGCCGAGCGTGGCCGCCGCTACGACGCGCAGCGCCTGGGCGGTGTGGCGGTGGAGCTGAAATCGCACCTACCCATCGAGCGGCAGGCCCGCGTCATCGGCGCCACTTGGCTGGATCAGCAGTTGATTAACGGCGGCCGAGGCTTGGGCGACCTGGGCTTTGGTGGCGAGGCCAAGCAGGCGATGCAGCAGCGTGCCGACTTCCTGGCCGAACGGGGGCTGGCCGAGAAGCGCGGCCAGCGCGTGATCCTCACCCGGAATCTGTTGGCTACGCTGCGCAATCGGGAATTGGCGCAAGCCACGAAAGACATTGCCGCCGACACCGGACTGGAGCATAGGCCCATCGCCGACGGTCAGCGCGTGGCCGGCATCTACCGTCGCTCGGTCATGCTCGCCAGCGGTCGCTACGCGATGCTCGATGATGGCATGGGGTTCAGCCTGGTACCGTGGCGGCCGGTGATCGAACAGCGGCTGGGGCAGCAACTCGCCGCGACGGTGCGCGGTGGCGGGGTGTCCTGGGAGTTTGGGCCTCAGCGCTGGCCTGGCATCGGATAGAACTGTTGCTCATAAGCAAAGCCCCACCAACCGCCTTGAAAAGCGCCACCGCATCCTGCGGCCAATGCACCTGTGAGCGCGGTATGCTCGACTTCTCTATCGGCGGGTCTCGTTCGCTCACTATTCCCAATACCTGTCCGCGCTCCTTGCCCTGCCAGACCTTCTGGCGATCGACGGTACTCGCATCAGGTAGGTAATTGGGTCACAGGCTGGCGTAAATAGTGCCGCGGCGTGACCCTGAACCATTGCGCTTCCGTCCTAGCTGCGCCCGGCTTTCGAGTTGAATCTGTCATTGGAGTTATGAAGGGTGGGCGGGCAAGCCTGCAGGATGAATTTCATTGATTCATGGGGACGCGAACACGGACGTAAGTGCCTCGGCCCGGCTGGCTGTCCAGATCAACCGAGCCGCCGTGCTTCGACACCGCCGCCTGGACGATGGCCAGCCCGAGCCCGCTGCCCGGTTTCCCGACCGACGTACTGCCGCGGTAGTGGCGCTCGAAGGCCAGGATGCGGTCTTCCTCGTCCATGCCGGGGCCGTGGTCGCCGACCTGGATCAGGACCATGCCGTTGTCTGCGGTCGCCCGCAGGTCGATGGGCGATCCGGGAGCGTACTTGCGCGCATTGTCCAGCAGGTTGCGGATGATCTCGCGCAGCATGGTCGGGTCCATGCAAACACGAAGTCCGGGAGCCGCCTGTACGGCGATCACGCGATCCGGTTCCAGTTGCCTGACCTCGGCCGCGAGTTCTTCCAGCGTCGGCACGAGCGCGATCCATTCGTTCGATGGGCGACGCATGACATCCAGCCGAGCCAGCAGCAACACGTCGGCGACCAGGGCGCTCATCCTTTTGACCTCCTGCTGCAGGCCATCGAGCTGGGTATAGGCGCTGGTATCGCCAGGGCGGATGGCGTGCCGCAGGTTGTCGAGCGAGGCGGACATCACCGCCAATGGCGTTCGCAACTCGTGCCCGGCCTCGGCCAGATGGCTTCGCAACCTTGACTCCTTTGCCTGGGCGTCGCGTGCGACCGTGGCCTGGGCCAGTTGCGCGATCAGGTATCCGACCAGCGCCGACAGCACCAGGCTGATGGCCGACACTGCCCAATAGCGCTTCAGCACGCCCGGACCCACGCGCGGATAGACCAGCAAGGCCATCAGCAGGATCGCCAACGCCAGCACGCAGCACACCGCGGCCGAAATCCAAGCCGTTCGCGTGGAGCGCTTCATCCGATTTTCTCCTCGATGCGCAGTGTGTAGCCCACGCCGCGCACGGTCTGGACCAGACGCGGGCTTCCATCGGCCTCCAGCTTCGCACGCAGCAAGGACACGAATCGATCCACCGTTTCCGTACCGACTTCGGCGTCCACTCCCCAGACCGACTCCAGCAACTGGCTCTTGCGGAAGACCCGCCCCTGCTCGCGCATCAGGCCGACCAGCAGATCGAACTCACGCGCGGACAGGGCCAATGGCGAATCCGACTTCCATGCGCGGCGCCTGAGTGGATCGACACGCAGATCCGCATACGCCAGCAGGTCGCTCGATCCCGCTCCGCGCCGAAGGTGCGCCACCAGCCGCGCCTTGAGTTCGTCCATGGCAAAGGGCTTGGTGAGGTAATCGTCGGCCCCGCCCTCCAGCGCCACGATCTTGTCCCCCAGTTCGGTGCTTGCCGTGAGCATCAGGACCGGCACCTGTGTGCGTTTGCGGATGAGCGGGAGAAGCGCCAGGCCATCGATGTCGGGCATGGCCAGGTCCAGCACGATGGCGTCCGGGCGGCGCTGTGCGATGCGCGCCAACGCCTCCCGACCGTTGGCGGCCGTGTCGACCTCGAACCCGCGCAAGCGCAGTGCGACTTCCACGGCGCGGCGCAGGTTGGGTTCGTCGTCGACGACCAGGATGCGGGGGCTCTGCTGCATGGGGTGCCTCTGCGGTGCCGGCTAAACCTAAACCAACCGGCCGCAGCGCATCCAGCCGGCTTTCCGGATTCCTTCCGATATCGCTCTCGAGACTGGCGGTGTCCGATCCGGGACAGTCATGGAGATACGACGATGAAGAAGCAGAATACGGTGATCCTGATGCTGGTTTTGGCCGTTCCACCGGCGTGGGCCGCCCAGGATACCGGCGTCAGCGGCAACGGGATGGCGGCAGGCCAAGGCTCGGCGAATGGACAAGGCCTCGCTGTCGGCCAAGGGGAGGCCAGCGGGACCGGCACGGTCTACTACCGCGGCGAAGATGGACTTATCCATCGCAAATCGGGTACCGGAACCGTGGATGGCCGTGGCGTCGCGGTGGGCGCAGGCGAGGTGGACGGAAAGGCACTGGTCGCCGGCCATGGGCGGGTCGAAGGGGATGGCGCCGTCCGGCCCACGCATGGGAACACCCCTGTCAGCGGTGCCATCGGAAGCGGCACGGCCACGGGAACAGGGGCGGCCATCGGCAAAGGTCAGGCCAGCGGAACGGGGACGGTGTATTACCGGGGCGAAGATGGCCGGATCCACCGCAAATCGGGCACCGGTTCGGTGGCCGGACGGGGCGTGGCCATCGGAGATGGTTCCGTCAAGGGCAAGGCCGCCGTACGAGGCAAAGGCCAGGCCCATGGCTATGGCATCAAGCGGCCTTGATAGCCAGACGCGCGGCGCCCCGGTCGTCTGACTGGGGCGATCACGTAGCTGGCTGTTACCCAAATGTGATCACTTGACACGTCAGCGCGGCATCCAGCAAGGCGTTGTCCCTGGCGTGTCTTCCACATCGAGCAAGAAGGAGCATGCAATGCACACTGTCATTCGCTGGATCGCCCCGATGCTGCTCTCCACACTGGCCGTTACCGGCTGTGCTGCCGCCCAGCACCGGGATTGGGACAACAATCCGCCCGGCCCCGCCGGCGGCCCCGGCACCAACTGGGAAAACCCGCCGGGCTGGCGTGGCGGTCCGGGCGCTTCGCCCAACCAGCGTTTCTACCGGCGCGACGGCGTGCGTTACGAGTTCAAGCTCGTCAGCGGCGGTTATTACTACAGCCCGCGCTGGGGCTATTGGCATCCGCGATACGGCTTGTGGAACCAGGGCCGCCGCTGCTGGATGGATATCGACAACAACCCGCCAGGTCCGGCCGGTGGCCGGGGCACCAACTGGGAAAACCCGCCGGGCTGGCGCGGCGGGCCGGGGGCATCGCCGGATCGGTTCGACCGTTGCCGTTGAACGTGCGTCCCGGACCCGCTTGTCGGACGCCACCTCGAACGATGTCTCATCACATGAGCACTGAAGGTCGTCACGCATGAACCGTCAGCACGCCGTCAGCGCGGCCAATCGCTTTGGCCTGGGCGCCCGGCCCGGCGAGATCGATTCGATCACCGACCCGCAGGAATGGGTCCTGGCGCAGTTGCGCATGCCGGCTTCGGAGCCGGCGTTGGCCGGATTGCCCGACAGCCTGGAATACCTGCGCCAGGACATCGCCCTGCAGCAAGCCCGGCGCGAATCCAGGCAGCGCGGCACGGCCGGGAGCGCGATGCCGCTGGCCAGGCGCCAGCGACAGGCGCAATTGCGCGAACTGCTGCTGCGCCACCAGGTTGCCGTGGCCAGCCCAACCAGCTTCATGGAGCGCATGGTGCGGTTCTGGTCGAACCATTTCGCCGTGTCCGTGGACAAGCGCGTGGCGGCGCCCTATGCCGCGCCGATGGAGCGCGAAGCGATCCGCCCGCACGTGCTGGGGCGATTCGCCGACATGCTGCTGGCGGCGGAAACCCATCCGGCGATGCTGCGATTCCTGGACAACACGCGATCGGCCGGGGCGGACTCGAAACTGGCAGTCCGCGCACATCGGCGGAATCCGGAGCGGGAACTCGGGCTCAACGAGAACCTGGCCCGCGAGATCCTCGAACTGCACACGCTGGGGGTGCAAGGCGGGTATTCGCAGGCGGACGTGACCGAGCTGGCCAAGGCCATCACCGGATGGAGCGTGCCGGCGCCGCAGGACTTCGAGCGCGGCGCGCCGGTGCGTGCCTTCATGTTCCGCGCCAACGCCCATGAAGGCGGATCGCGCGTGGTGATGGGCAAGCGCTACGCCGAGGACGGACTGGCGCAGGGCCAGGCCGTCCTGGCCGATCTTGCGGTCCATCCCGCCACCGCACGGCACGTGTCGTGGAAGATCGCCCGCCACCTGGTCAGCGACGAGCCGCCGCAGGCGCTGGTGGAGGCGATGGCAAGAACCTGGCTCGCTTCCGGCGGCGACCTGGCGCAGGTATATGCCGCGTTGATCCGCCATCCGGCCGCCTGGGGCGAGTCGGCACGCAAGTTCAAGACGCCCGACGACTATCTGCTGTCGGCTGTGCGCGCCGGCGGCGTGCTGGACAGCTCCCGCCCGCAGGCCCTGTACACCTTGCTGGACAGGATGGGACAACCGCCGTTCACCCCGCGCTCGCCCGCCGGCTTCGCCGACGAGGCCGCACAGTGGAACGGTCCGGATGCGCTCTGGAAGCGGATCCAGAGTGCGCAGGCGCTGGCCGAGGCCGTACCGGAGGATCGGCTCGATCCGGAAGGTACCGCCCGCGCCATCTTCGCCGACACGCTGGACGAAGAAACGCGGTCCGCCCTGCGCCGGGCCGAGTCGCCGCGTGACGGCCTCGCCCTCCTGTTCGCCAGCCCCGCCTTCCAGTGGAGGATCTGACCATGACGCTGACCCGACGCATGTTCCTGGGCGCTGCCGGCGCGGTGACCACGTTGACCCTGTGGCCGTGGCAGGGCCAGGCCCGGACAGCGGGCGATACCCGGCTGCTGGTCGTGCTTTTGCGCGGAGGACTGGATGGACTGCATACGCTGATTCCCCGCGACGATCCCCAATACCGCAGCCTGCGCGGCAGCCTGGTTCCCGACGATGCACCGGCGCTGGATGGCAGCTTCGCGCTGCATCCGTCGCTGTCCTTCGCGCACGATCTTTATCGGCGCAAGCAGCTGCTGCCGGTGGTGGCGGTGGCCCCTCCGTATCAGGAGCGTTCGCATTTCGACGCCCAGAACTGCCTGGAGAATGGCACCGGTCGCCCCAGTGGCGCCGGGACCGGCTGGCTCAACCGCTGTGCCGGCGCAATGGCCGATGGCGAGGCATTGGCCATCGGCAGCGTGATGCCGCTGATCATGCGTGGCCCGGGGGACGCCGCGACCTGGTCGCCGCCCCTGCCGGAGGACGTCAATCCGATCCTGTTGCAGCGGCTCGAGCCCCTCTATTCGCATGACGCGGCGCTATCCGCCAGTTTTTCCCGGGCAATGGCCACCCAGGGAACAGTCGCCGGCGTGGGCGGCCGCGCAGCGCGCATGGTGGCCGCCACCACGGCGGCGGGGCGCTTCATGGCCAAGGCCGACGGACCGCGAATCGGGTTCGTGGAGGATTCCGGCTGGGACACCCACGCCAACGAAGCCGCGATCCTGAAGAACAAGCTGTCCGAGCTCGACGTGGGACTGCGGGCCTTCCACGAGGCCGCGCAGCCGGTGTGGGGCCGTCAGGTGTCGGTCGTGGGGAGCTAGTATGGCCGGCACGTCGAAGTCAAAGGGAGCGGGGGTGCCGGCCATGGAACGGGAGGGCTGGCCTTGCTGGCCGGCGGGGCGGTTCGCGGGGGGCATATTGCCGGGCAGTGGCCTGGACTGGCTCCGGGCGATCTCAACGAAGGTCGGGACGTGCGCGTGACGACGGACATGAGGGCCTTGTTCAAGGGCGTGCTTGCCGGGCACCTGCGGCTGGACATGAGAACACTGGACACGGCGGTGTTCCCGGATAGCGGCAAGGTGCGCCCGATGGATGGGTTGCTGGTTTAGCACTCGAACCGTCGAGTCCAGGTCGCCGAAGATGCCGATCGGCGGGCGTTGCTGGAAAATCCCTCGACTACTTTGCTACTCCTGCCAGCCGCCACCAACCGCCTTGAAAAGCGCCACCGCATCCTGGGCCAATGCGCCTTGCGCGCTCAGCGCGGTCTGTTGCGCATCGAGCATGCTCAACGTCTCCACCAGCACGTCGCGCTCGCTCGCCGTGCCCAGCATCTGCTCGCGTTGCTTGCGCTGCCAGACTTCCTGGCGGTCGAAGGTCGCACGCGCCGCGTATGCGGCCTGGCGTTGCTGATAACCATAGTCCGACAGCGCATCCTCGGTTTCCTGTAGTGCGCCCAGCACGCTCTGACGGTACTGGGCAACGGTAGCCTCGTAGCCGGCGCGCGCCTGCGCCGTTTGCGATCGACGCGCACCACCGTCGAACACCGTGCCCAGCAGTTGCGCGCCGAGCGACCAGGTTCGCAGCGGCGCATCGAGCAGATCGTCGACGCTGCCGCCGACATAGCCACCGTTGGCCGACAACCCCAGGCTCGGGAAATACGCGGCCTGCGCGGCTCCCACCTGCGCATTGGCAGCCTTGACCCGTGCCTCGGCCGCCATCACGTCGGGGCGGCGCCGCAGCAGTTCGGCCGGCATCACCGCCGGGGGCGCCGGTGCCTCGAACCCGTATTCGGGCCTGGGAGCCAGCACGAACGATGACGGTGCCTGCCCGGTGAGCGCGGCCAGCGCATGCAGGCACCGGGCGCGCGTGGCCGAGGCCGCTTCCAGTCCCATGATGCTGCTGTCCAGTGCGTTGCGCGTCTCCACCACGTCGTTGGGCGAGGCGGTGCCAAGCTCATTCGCCCGTTCGGTCATCTCCAGCAGTCGGCCGTTGGCATCGACCTGATTCTCCAGTAGCGCCATCTGCACTTCGGTCTGGCGCAACGACAGATAGGTGCTGGCCACGGTCGCGGCGATGCTCAGCCGTTGCGCATGCAGATCCTGCGCCGAGGCCTCGGCCTGCGCACTTTGGGCTTCGGCGCGCCTGCGCACGGCTCCCCACAGGTCCAGCTCCCAGCTCACGGTACCCTGTGCAGTAGCTTGCTGGCGCACCTGTCCCTCGCCCAGCCCCTGCGCAGCCGCCGTGTTCTCGCTGCGGCTTTGCGAAACGCCCATGCCGACCTGCGGCCTCCCGGCCGCACGGACCTCGCCGATTGCCGCCTGAGCCTGGCGCCACGCGGCGTCCGCTGCCGCAATGGACAGGTTGGCCTGTTGCGCGCGCTCTTGCAGCTCATTGAGGTCGGGATCGTGCCAGGCCTGCCACCAGGCCTCGCCGTACCATTCAGTCGGTTCCGGGTCGGCACGCGTCCACACCATGCCGCCCTCCTCGAACCGTTCGGGGACGGGCAGGTCGGGCCGGACATAGTCGTGGCCCACGGTGCAGGCCGCCAGCGCCAGAGGCAGTAGCGCGCTGGCGAGCAGGCGCCTGCGAGATCGGGAAATGCGTGTCATGGTGGGGTCCTGCGGTGGAGGGTGCCGAATCGATCCATGAGCACATAGATCGCCGGTGTCGAATAGAGCGTCAGCACCTGGCTGAGCATCAGCCCGCCGATGATCGCCACGCCCAGTGGTTGCCGGAACTCGGAGCCGTAGCCGGAACCGATGACCAGGGGGACTGCTCCCAGGATTGCCGCAAGCGTGGTCATCATGATGGGGCGGAGCCGCACCAGACTGGCACGCAGGATCGCCTCCTGCGGAGACAGTCCCTCGGCGCGCTCGACCTGCAATGCGAAATCGATCATCAAGATCGCGTTCTTCTTGACGATGCCGATCAGCAGGATCACGCCGATCAGCGCGATGATGCTGAACTCGAAGCCCCCCGCCGCCAGCGCGATCAGCGCACCGATGCCGGCAGAGGGCAAGGTGGAGAGGATGGTCAGCGGATGACGCAGGCTCTCGTAGAGCATGCCCAGCACGATGTATACGGCCAGCAGCGCGGTGACAATCAGCAACGGCATCGTCTTGACCGTGTCGGCGAAGGCCTTGGCATTGCCTGCAGGCGCCGCGGCGATGCCTGGGTCCAGGTGCAGCGCATCGACCGCCTGCCGTATCGCGCGTTGCGCCGGTCCCAGCGAAGCGCCGGGACTGAGGTTGTAGGACAGCGTGACGGCGGGGAATTGGCCTTGGTGGGACTGTGACAGGCTGGTCTTCTGCACGCTCCAGCGCGCTATTGCCGACAGTGGCACCAGCTCGCTGCCGTGACCAGGCGTGACGTAGATCTGGTCCAGCGTCGCGGGGTTGCCAGCCTGCGACGGGTCCAGCCCCATGACCACGTGGTACTGGTTCATTTCCCGGTAGATCGTGGAAACTAGGCGCTGGCCGAAGCTATCGTAGAGCGCCTGATCGATGGCCTGCGCCGATACGCCGAGCCGCGCGGCAGCGGGCCGGTCGATCTCGATCTGCGCCTCGACGCTGCCGTCCATCAGGTCGGAGCTGACGTCGGTGATTAACGAAACCTTGCGCATGGCCTGTTCGACCCGCGCAGCGGCCACATCCAGGGCCGCGCGGTTGTCGGCCGACAAGGTGAACTGATATTGCCCGGCCGACTGCCGCCCGCCGACGCCGATGTCCTGCACGGCCTGCAGCGTCACTTGCACGCCGGCCTCATTGGCGAAGGTCTTGCGCAACTGGTCGATGACCACATCCGCGCTGTCCTGGCGCGGATCGTGCAGCGGCTTGAGCGTGACGTAGAGCGCGCCGGCGTTGGAGGCGCTGCTGCCGGTAGCCCCGAGGACGCCGATCACCTGGTCGACGGACGGATTGCCGCGCAACATGCGTACCACTTCGCTGAAGCGATCGCGCATCTGCCCGAAGGAGATGTTCTGCGGCCCATAGACCTGGCCCAGCAGCAAGCCCGTGTCCTGCTGCGGGAAGAAGCCCTTGGGCATGACCGCGAACACGACCAGTCCCAGGCCGACGACCGCAGCGGTAGCCCAGGCCATCAGCCGCGGGCGCTGCAGCGTCCAGCGCAGTGTGCGTCCATAGAAGCCATCGGGGGAAGCGCCCTGCCCATCGGGGTGCCGCGCGTCGTCCGCCGGACGCAACAGCATGCGGCTCATCATCGGGGTGACGGTGAGCGAGATGACCATCGATACCAGCACCGCGGCCGCAAGCGTGACCGAGAACTCGCGGAAGAGGCGTCCGACCAGGCCAGACATCAGCAGCAGCGGAATGAACACCGCCACCAGCGAGACGCTGATTGAGAACACGGTGAAACCAACCTCGCGCGCGCCGTCCAGCGCCGCCTGCACGCGGCTCTTGCCCATCTGCTGGTGGCGCATGATGTTCTCCACCACCACGATGGCGTCGTCCACAACGAATCCGGCCGCGACGATCAGCGCCATCAGCGAGAGGATGTTCATGCTGTAGCCCAGCGCCCACATCACTGCGAAGGTACCCAGCAGCGACAGCGGCACCGCGACCGCCGGCACCAGGGTGGCGCGCCAGTCGCGGAAGAAGACCGCTGTCACCGCGATCACCAGCAGGATCGACACCACCAGCGTCAGCTCCACCTCGTGCAGCGAGGCGCGGATGGTCTGGGTCCGGTCCAGCATCACGTCCAGCTTCATGGTGGCGGGCACGGCGGCCTGCAATTCCGGCAGCTGCGCGCGGACCCGGTCCACGGTCTCGACCACGTTGGCGCCGGGGCGCTTGCTGATGATCAGTGCCACGCCCGGCCGCCCGTTCATCAAGCCGAAGCTGCGGACGTTCTGCGTCGAATCGGTGACCGAGCCCAGGTCGGACAGCCGGACCACCGCGCCGGCGTTGTCGCGCACCACCAGGTCCCGGTAGGCGGCCGCCTGCAGCAGATCGTCGTTGGCGGCCAGCGCGTACTCGGCGTCGCCGACCTGCACCGATCCCTTGGCGCGACGCGCATTGGCACCGTTCAGCAACTGCCGGATCTGGTCCAGACCGATCCCGTACTGGCTCAGCCGCTGCCCGTCCAGCTCCACACGCACGGCCGGCAGCGCGCCGCCACCGACCTGCACATCGCCCACGCCTTCGGTCTGAAGCAGCTTCTGCTGCAGCAACGTGGATGCTGCGTCGTACAGCGCGGCACTGTCATCGGTCTGCGAGGTCAGCGCCAGCGCCATGATTGGCGCTTCGGCGGGGTTGACCTTGCGATAGGTCGGCACGCCGTCCATGTCGCTGGGCAGGCGGCTCATCGCGGCGTTGATGGCGGCCTGCACGTCGCGTGCGGCGCCGTCCACGTCGCGGGCCAGGTCGAACTGGATCACGATGCGCACCGAGCCGCTATAGCTGACCGACGTCATGTCGGTGATCCCGGCGATGGCGCTGAACTGGCGCTCCAGTGGCGTGGCCAACGAACTGGCGACGGTATCCGGATCGGCACCGGGAAGGTTGGCGGTAACGGCGATGGTGGGGAATTCCACCTGCGGCAGCGAAGCCACCGGCAGCATGCGAAAGGCCAGCAGGCCCAGCAGCATGATGCCGACGGCGATCAGAGTGGTGGCCACCGGCCGACGCACGAACGGACCGGACAGATCGATCGCCATGGCTTAGATCCGCTTGGCCAGGGCCTGCTCGGCCGGACGCAGCAACAGGTAGATCACCGGCGTGGAGAACAGTGTCAGCAACTGGCTCACGATCAGCCCACCGATGATGGCCAGGCCCAGCGGGTGGCGCAGCTCCGCGCCCATGCCGCTGCCGAACGCCAGCGGAACGGCGCCCAGCAATGCGGCCAGCGTGGTCATCAGGATCGGCCGGAAGCGCTGCTCGCAGGCGCGCTTGATCGCCTCGGTACCGTCCAGGCTGTGGTCACGCTCCAGCTCCAGCGCGAAATCGATCATCATGATCGCGTTCTTCATGACCATGCCGACCAGCAGCACCACGCCGATGGTTCCGATCACGTCGAACTGGCTGCCGCTCAACATCAGCGCCGCCAGCGCACCCAACACTGCCGAGGGCAAGGTGGACAGGATCGTCAACGGGTGGATGAAGCTCTCATAGAGCATGCCCAGCACCAGATACACCACCAGCACCGCCGCCAGCATCAGAATGGCTTGGCCGGACATGGCGCCGCCCAGGCTGCCGGCCGCGCCTTCCAGATGCAGCGTGACCGCAGCCGGCAGGCCGATGTCCTTGGCAATGGAGTCCAGCCGCTTCACCGCGTCGCCGAGGGTGACGCCATCGGCCAGATCGAAACCGATATCGGCGTAAGGGAACTGCCCCTGACGCTCGAATGATACCGGCGCGTCCCCCGCGTCGATCGTGGCCAGCGCGGCCAGCAAGACAGGGGTGCCATTGGTGCCGGGTACGTGGATGCGCTGCAGCACGTCCCGTATGTCCTGCAGGCCGCCCTTGGCGGCCAGTACGACGTGGTACTGGCTCAGGTCGGTATAGATGGTCGAGACCTGATTCTGACCAAACGCTGCGTACAGTGTGTCATCGATACTGCGCATGTTCACGCCCAGGCGCGAAGCCGCGACCCGATCCACGTCCAAACGTGCCTGCAGGCCCCGGCGGGCTGCCTGGCTGTCCACCGCAGAGAACGCTGGATCGGCTCGCATGGCGGCCATCAGCTTCGACGTCCACTCGGCCAGCAGGCCACGATCGGTGGACTCTAGGCCTGCCGCATAGGGCATGGACGAGGACTGGGTATCGAGTGTCAGGTCTTGGACCGGGCGCAGGTGCAGCACCATACCGGCGCGCTGCGCCTTGTCGGCGAGGCGTTTGATGACTGTGGCGCTGGTGTCCTTTCCCGCCTTCAGGCGCACGAGCATTGGCACGGTCCCGAGCGCGGTGTTGGTCTGGCTCACGCCGGCGCTGATGGAGACGTTCTCCACGGCCGAATCGGCAGCCACCAGCCGCGCTGCGGCCTGCTCGCGCTCTTGGATGCGCGAGAACGCACTGTGCGCATCGACTTGCAGCGCGCCCTGCAGCATGCCGGTGTCCTGCACCGGGAACAGGCCCTTCGGCAGCGCCCACAACAGCGCCAGGGTCAGCACCGTCGCGCCGGCCACGGCAAGCATGACCGCCGCACGGCGCTGCATCAGGCGATCCAGCAATCGTGCATAGCCACGCTCCAGGCGCACGAAGAACCCTGCCTCGTCGTGCTCGGCCTCCGGCTTGAGCACGCGCGCGCACAGCATCGGTACCAGCGTCAGGGTCACGCCTGCCGACACCACGATGGCCACCGAGAGGGTCACTGCAAACTCGCGGAACAGGCGGCCAACCACGTCGCCCATGAACAACAGCGGGATCATTACCGCGATCAAGGCTGCCGACAGCGATACGATGGTGAAGCCGACCTGTCCGGCACCTTCCAAAGCGGCCTGCATGCGCGACTTGCCCATCGCCATGTGCCGGCTGATGTTTTCGATCATCACGATGGCATCGTCGACCAGGAAGCCAGTGGCCACGGTCAACGCCATCAGGGTCAGATTGTTGAGGCTGAACCCCAGCCCATAGATGATCGCCACCGTGCCAAGCAGGGACAATGGGACGGTGATGCCCGGGATGATCGTCGCTGGCCAGTTGCGCAGGAATACCCAGATCACCGCTACCACCAGCACGATCGCAATCAGCAGTTCGACCTGCACGTCGTGAACCGATGCGCGGATCGTCTCGGTTCGGTCGCTCAGTATCTGCAGACGGACCGAGCTGGGCAGGGCGGCCGACAGGCTCGGCAGCGCGGCGCGAATGCCGTCGACGGTCCTGATCACGTTGGCACCGGGTTGGCGCTGGATGCTGATCAGGATCGCCGGCGTGTCGTTCGCGTAGGCCGCCTGTCGCGTGTCTTCCGCTCCGGTGGCGATCTGCGCCACTTCGCGCAGATACAGCGGCGCACCATCGTGCCAGGCCAGCACCAACGATGCATATTCTTCCGGTCCGACCAACTGGTCGTTGGCGCCGATCGCGTAGGCGACCGTCGGACCGTCTATGGTGCCCTTGGGAAGGTTGACGTTGGCGGCGGTCAGGGCCGCCTCGACGTCTGCCAGCGTCAGCCCGTGGCTGGCGAGCTGGCGTGTATCGACCGTAACGCGGACTGCGGGACGGTGGCCGCCGCTGACCGTTACCAGCCCGACACCGGACATCTGCGAGATCTTCTGCGAGATGCGCGTCTCGGCCAACGCCTGCACCTGCGTCAGCGGCAGCACGTCGGACGTCATGGCGAGCGTCAGCACCGCCGTGTCGGCTGGGTTGACCTTGCTGTAGACCGGGGGATAAGGCAGGTCGTCGGGCAGGCGTGCCCGCGCCGCGTTGATCGCGGCCTGCACTTCCTGCTCCACTTCCTCCAGCGAGGTGGACAGGCCGAATTGCAACGTAATGACCGAGGCACCATTGGCACTGCTCGACCGCATACGCTCCAGTCCCGCGATCTGTCCCAGCTGGCGCTCGAGCGGTGCGGTAAGGGTGTTCGCGGTTACGTCGGGTCCAGCGCCGGGATACTCGGTGTAGACCTGCAGGGTGGGATAGTCGACTTCTGGCAGTGCCGAGATCGGCAAGCTGCGATAGCCGATAAGACCGGCAAGCAGTACGCCGACCATCAGCAGTGCGGTGGCCACCGGCCGGCGGATGAAGGTGCTGGAGAGATTCATGGCGTAGGTTCAACGCCCGGCTTGCGCCGGCGCGACCACGCGCACCGCAACACCGTCCTCCAGCGCGTCGATGCCGTCGACTGCGATCTGCATGCCGGGCTTGAGCGCGTCGGCGACCACCACGCTTTGGCTGTCCAGGGTCGGCCCCATCGTTACGTTCTGCAGATGCGCCTTGTCGTCTTTGATCATGAAGACATAGGCACCCTGGTTGCCGTACCGGATCGCCGAAAGCGGCACGACCATGGCGTTTTCCAGTGTCTGCAGATGGACCCGCGCGCTGACGAATTGGTTGGGAAACAATCGGTGCGCGGCATCGTTGAACTGGGCGCGCAACATCACCGTTCCTGTTGCGGCGTCCACGCGGTTGTCGATGGCCTCCAGGCTGCCCTCGGCAAGCACGTCGCCGCCGTCCCGGCCCAACGCATCAACCCGTACAGGACCTTGTCGCCGTGCGTTGAGTACACGGGACATCTGGTCGATCGATAGCGCGAACTTCACCGTCGTCGGCGATACGCTCGTCAGCGTGGCAACGCCGTTGGCATCACCGGATTGCACAAGATTGCCAAGATCCACCGCCCGCAGGCCCACCACACCGTCGATGGGCGCGGTGATCCGGGTATAGCTCAGCTGTACGCGCAGGTTGTCCACCGAGCCCGAGTCCGCCTTGACTATGCCCTCGGCCTGCTGGACCGCAGTCTCTTGCGTGTCGAGCTGCTGGCGCGAGGCGGAGCCAATGTCGACCAGCGCCCGCGTGCGATCCAGGTCGCGGCGCGCGTTGGCGAGTTGTGCGCGATCTCGCAGCAGCGCGCCTTCCGCCGTCTGCAACTGCGCCCGCAACGCACGATCATCGATCGTAGCCAGCAGATCGCCGCGGGCGACCACTTGTCCTTCCCTGAAGTTGATCGAGGCCAACGTGCCTTGTACTTGGGCACGCACGATGACCGTGGTCGATGGCGTGACGGTACCGACCGCGTTCAGAAATACAGGCACGTCGCGTACGGCGATCGCTGTGGTCCGCACGACCCGCGATACATTCTCGTCGCCTTGGCCTGCTTGACGATGTCTAACTAGTAAGCTGGCTACGAGAACGATCACAACGAGCAAAAGGGTAAGCAGCGCCACAGGGCGCCAACGTCGGACTTTCACTGGAATAGGCCACACGGAAGCAAGGAAGGGAGAGAAGGAAGGGCCGAGCCCCGATCGGCATGGATCGATGCGGGGCCGTTACGAACCTTCCTCGTCGGGGCGGCATGGTACGAACGCCGCCTGCCCAATCGGCTTCAAACTGCGCACATGTTGTTACATTCGGTTACAGCCTTGGTCGACCGTCATGGACAAGTGGCTGAAACAAAAGGGCTATTTCCGAGATTCATCATGCCCTGACGGTGCGGTTGCGGTTGCAAGGCAACGCCTCTTGCGCGAAGAATTTGTCTAACCCTTCGTGAATGGCAGACTCCGTGGAAGATGCACCGCACCGAATACTGGTCGTCGACGATGACCTGGAATTGCGCGACATGCTGCGCCGCTATCTGGGCGAGCATCGCTTCGACGTACAGATTCTGGCTTCCGCCGACCGACTCGACGAACGACTACGGCGTGAACCCTTCGACGTACTGATCCTGGACCTGATGATGCCTGGCGAGGACGGCTTGTCGATTTGCCGTCGCCTGCGCGCGGAGGGAAGCACCGTTCCCATCCTGATGCTGACCGCACGCGGGGCGGCGGTGGACAGGATCCTGGGCCTTGAAATGGGCGCTGACGACTATCTGGCGAAACCTTTCGACCCGCGCGAGCTGATTGCACGGCTGCATTCGATCCTGCGCCGGCAGTCCATGGTGAACTGCGATGGCCGCTGGGCCGGTGGCAACGTCATCCACTTCGGGCCCTTCATTCTCAATCTGACTCGGATGGAGGTGACACGCCATGGTGAGGTACTGGCGCTCTCCAGTTCGGAATTTCAGCTCTTGCGCATTATGGCGACCAATGCCGGGCGCCCCTTGAGCCGCGAGCATCTGCTGGAGAAGCTGAAGGGGCGCGAGTACGACTCGCTCGATCGCAGCCTGGATGTGCAGGTCCTGCGTCTACGACGCAAGATCGAGGACGACCCGTCATCACCACGCTACATCCGCACGGTATGGGGCGTAGGCTACATGTTCGTTGCCCAGGCCTCCGAATGAAACTGCCCTGGCCCAGGTCGCTACTGGCGCGTAATTTTCTGCTGCTGATGGTTCTGGCGCTGGCGCTGGAGTTCTCGGTGTTCGCGACCTTCTACCAACTCCTGCAGAAGCCCCGCAGCGAAGGGCTGGCGACGCTTGTCGCCTCGCAGATCAACACCCAACGCGTCATCCTCGCGGCACTGCCTCCTGGCGAGCGCGACGATGTGATCCGGCGGATCAACGCCGAAGGCGCCATGAAGATCAGCCCCGCCATTGAGGGGAATGCTTCTCACGGGGAGGAGAGCGGCGGCATTTGGCTGACCGATTTTGCCCGGCGCCTGGAGAGACAACTGCCGCCAGGCAGCCGGCCGGCGATCACGCACCTGGGCGCTGCCCATGTACGGATGCAGGTGGGTGATCAGGCCTACTGGCTATCGTTACCGCTTCATGTGCAGCTGCGCGACCGGGCCATGACCGTCGCCGTGGCCACTTCGGGGCTGATCGTCGGCCTGATGTTGCTGGCTGCCTGGCTCATCCAGCGAAGAATCAATCGCCCGCTACGGCAGCTGCAACGCGCAACCCATGCCCTGGGTAGCGGCCGGGCGCCCGGTAGACTGCCCGAAGACGGACCCAGCGAACTGGCAGCGGTCACGAGGCAGTTCAATCGCATGGCCGAGAACCTGGAACGCAACGAAGGCATGCGTACGCTGATGTTGGCCGGCATCTCGCACGACATCCGAACGCCGTTGACCAAGCTGCGCCTGTTGCTGGCCATGGACCAGCTGGACGAGCACACCGCCAGCGGCTACATCCAGCAGATCGATGCAATCCTCGGCCAGTTCCTGGACTTCGGCCGAACCGAGGGTGACGAGGCACCGTCCATACTCGACGTCAACATCCTCGTACAGCAGCTTGCCGCGGAATTCGGCGAGCGTGGGGACACTTTCGCTCTGAATCTGGACCCTGTCCTTCCTACGATGTGCTTGCGGCCGCTGGCATTGCAACGTGCCATCGCCAACCTGATGGAAAATGCCGTGCGCTACGGCAAGACAGGGCTGGCCGTAGACACGCAGGTCGGCGATGGATGTGTGAGCATCCGTGTTCGTGACGCTGGCCCCGGCATTCCGCCGGACCAGGTGGAGTACCTGACGCGGCCATTCACGCGTGCCGACGATGCACGCTCGAACAACGGAGGCACGGGTCTGGGTCTGGCGATCGTGGACCGCCTGGCAAGGATTCATGGCGGGGATCTGCGCCTGGAAAGTCCGCCTGAAGGCGGCCTGCATGCGACCATCGTGCTGCCCGTTCAGGCATCGCCGAACTGAAGGTCATCTGTACGCGCCAAACCTCTGTAAGGAAATGAAACATCTGCCTTACCGAGCGCAACACCTCTCGCAGCAGCACTTCCTAGCATGGATTCATCAGGCCGGATCTACTCCGCCTGATTCCATCAACCCAATAGGAGTACTGCCAAATGCGATCCCTCATTCTGACTTCCTTGCTGGTGCTGCCTGGATTGGCCCTGGCCGCGCCGCAGTTCGGCGGCGCTGATCGTGCCAAGGCCGCCGAGCAGCTGGAAGCGCGGTTCAAGCAGGCCGACACCGATCAGGACGGCAAGCTGACCCAAGCCGAGGCCGAGAGGGGCATGCCTCGGATCGCCAAGAACTTCTCCAAGATCGACGCCGCCGGAAACGGTTACGTGACCCTGGATCAGCTCCGCGCATTCGCCCAGCAAGCGGCCGCGGCCGGCAGGGGCAACTAAGCCTCGCATAGCCAGTTTCCTCCCCGTTCACCGGCACACCCATCTCCCGGTCTCTCCCGGGCCGGTGAACGGGGCTCTCTTCCTTCGCGAGGAATCGCCCGATGCCAAAGCAGTTCACGGGTGCGGTGCTTGCGCTCGCATCTCTCTTCCTTTCAGCCAAGCCGATCAACGCGCGTGCGCAAGATGCATGGTCGTCGGACGACGATCACAAGATGCATGGTCTGATCGGCCTGGGCGCGGCGTCAATCCCGGATGCGCCGGGAAGCGATGACCAGCGAACCATTCCTCTTCCTGTCCTGAGCCTGCGCTTCTCGGGAAGTGCGTTCTACGTGGGAAACCCGTTTGGCGGATCGCCACTTCAAGCCGGCGCAGCATGGAAAACCGATGGCGGCTGGCGTTTCGGCGCAGGATTTTCCACCCAAGCCAACGAGCCTCGCGAAGCCGACAATCGCCAGCGAGAAGCGGGTGTGGAAGACATCGAGCGAGGCAGCGCCGCATTGGTGTTCGCGCAATGGAACTATGAGCAGGTATCGGCCACGCTGACCGGAGCCAAGGCGCTGGGCGACAGCGAACAAGGAATGATCGCGACGCTCCGTCTGGAGCGCGTTATTACCCTGAATCCCAGGCTGCGTATCACCTTCGGACCGTCGGCGACCTGGGCAGATGACGAAAACATGCGGACCTACTTCGGTGTCCCGCTTGGCAGTACCGAACTCGCGCAATACGAGCCTTCCGGTGGCCTTCAGGAAATCGCGATGCAGGCGGGGATCAGTTACGCGGTATCTCCCAAATGGATCCTCGGCGCGGGCCTGCGGATCGCGAGGCTGCAGTCCGAAGCGCGCGCCAGTCCGCTGGTCGAGGACGAGACCCAGCGCAGCATGTCTGCATTCCTGGCACGTCGATTCTGACGGTAGATCGGAGCAAGACCGGCCACTCCTACTTACGCCGGCGCGTGGGAAGTGTATGCGGATGTTGACGCATGGTCGGTGAGCATCCTTGGCAGAGCGTGCGATTCCCACCGCCGGCACCTTCAAGCGCGGCGTCCCCGCGCCGCCATTTCCCCTATCCCATAGCACAGGAGTCCCACCATGTATTTACTGAAAATCATTTCGAAACTGGCCGTCCTGGCCGCCGTCGCCATCCCCTTCGCGGACATCAGCAGCGCGCACGCTGCGGTTGTCGTAGTCCCGCCGCCCGCGCCGCCGGCAGCGACCGTCGTAGTACGGAAACCGGCGCCAGTCGTAGTCGCGGTGCCAGCACCGCCCGCCACAGCCGTCGTTGTGAGGAAACCCGCGCCGGTCATCGTCTCGACGCCAACACACCCCTCGGCCGTCTATGCTCGTACCCGTAACTTCAGCGCCGACGGAAACGGCAATCGCAGCGCCAGTCGCTCCGGCAGCGCCGGCACCATCTATGGCGGGAGCGCCCATTATCAGGCCAATGCCTATCGCAATGCCGATGGCAGCGCCGGGAGGAGCGCGACCGCCTCCGTCCAAGGGGCGAATGGCGGGCGTGCGAGCCGCACGGCCAACGGTTACCGGGATGGCGCAGGCAATGCCGGCTACAACTACAACGCCTCGGTCGAAGGTGCCAATGGGGGCAGTGCTAGTCGCAGCAGCAACTTCGCCAAGACCGACGATGGAAGCTATTCCGGCAGCCGCAGCACTGAGATGACTGGTCGCAATGGCAACAGCTACTCCGGTTCGACCGAAGTCAGCAACGGCACGCTCACCCACACCGGCAGCTGCACCAACGCCTCGGGTGAGGTGGTGTCCTGCCGCTGATGCTTGTCTGGGTGCCGCTGCGGGGCGGATTCTCCTCCCTCTGGCCGCCTCCGTAGCGGCGCCCACCTTACCGCCCTTGGGAAGAAATTGCGCGAGTTTCGGGTCCTATTGGCCCCATCACGGCCGTCCCTGCAATTCTCGTCCTTTGCTCCATCGGAGAGCTTCATGGAAATTCGTATCCTGCTTTCCCTTGCTGCCTGCATCGCCCTTACCGCCTGTGCCACCGCGCCCAAGCCGCTGCAAGGCACATTCACCCAAGTTAGCCCGCACGATGTGGCGGCCGGCGCGCAGGCCGTTGCGCAAGTGCGCTGGGGTGGCAGCATCGTCGAAACCAAGCCAGGACCGGACTCGACCTGCGTGCAACTGATCTCTCGACCTCTCGACAGCCATGCTCGCCCGAACCGCAGCACACCGGATGCGGCAGGCGGACGCTTCGTCGCCTGTCACGCGGACTTCTACGATCCAGTCGTGTTCGCCCCGGGACGCGAGGTCACCGTCGTGGGCACGATCGAAGGTACTACCACGACCAAGATCGGCGAGTACGACTACACATTGCCCAGAGTCAATGCCAGCGTGATTTATCTGTGGCCCGAAACGAAGGAAGCGCGCGTGGTCTATCCATATCCCTACTACGGTCCTGTCTGGGGTTACCGCGGTTGGTGGTGGTAGACGGTAAGGGAAAGCGCCAAGACATCAAAATGGCCTTTGATTCCATCAACTGTCGAAGGTGGCAAGCATGTATGCCTACGAGACGATGCCGCTGAATTCCAATGAGGATGACATGCCGGTTGTTGAATTGATCATCGCATTGAAGGCATCGAGTGATCGCATAGAGGAAATGCGTGACGTGCTGCAGGCATTACGCGAGGCCGCCATTCAAGATCCAGGATGTCTGGACTATCGCATTGCCCGAGGAAGCCTATCGGAAAACCGATTTTTCCTGCTGGAGCGTTGGGTCGATGCCGAGGCACTGTTCCGACACGAGCATACGCCGTACTTCTTGGATGGAGTGGCGCGCGTGCGAGCATGCTGTGAATCCGTGGATTTTCAGCCAATTACCTGGTTGGAATGAGCGAACGTTATGGAGCTTCGCCATCTTCGTTGCTTCCTGGCTGTCGCCGAAGAATTGCACTTCGCCCGTGCAGCTGAGCGCCTGCACATCGAGCAGTCGCCATTGTCACGCGCCATCAAGGAGCTGGAGGAAGAACTGGGCGTGGCGCTGTTCGCCCGCACCACGCGCAGCACGCGACTGACCCGTGCGGGCAAACTGTTCCTGGATCACGTGCCGCGCGTGTTCACTGCTTTGCAGCAGGCGCGCGACAGTGCGAAGGCCGCGGCCAATGGCTTCCACGGCCAGTTGCGCATCGCCCTGTCCGACGGCATTACGCCGTCGCGTCTGCCGGCCTTGCTGGCGCTGTGCAGGCAGGAAGAACCCGAAGTCGAAATCCGCCTGACCGAGGTGCCGCTGTCGCAGCAGATCAAGGGCCTGCACGACGACCTGTACGACGTGGGGTTCGCTCGCGCCGACGAAGCAGGTGACGGCATCGTAGCGATGCCTGTCTGGAACGATCCGCTGATGGTGGCCGTGCCGGCCCGGCACGACCTGCTCAGGTACAAGCGGATTCCGTTGGAAGAAGTGCTGCGCTTCCCACTGGTGCTCTGCGACCCGGTGGCGTGCGAAGGCCACGCGCGACAAGTGGATCGCCTGCTGCGCCGCGTGGACATGGAACCGCTGGTGGCCGAGCGGGTGGCGTCCTGCGACCTGATGATGGCCTTGGTATCGGCCGGGTTCGCCCTAGGGCTGACGGGCGCAGCGCACATCACGGCCAGCCGCGAACAAGGCGTGGTCGCACGGGCGCTGGCGGGATGTTCGCCCGTGCTCACCACCTATCTGCTGCGCCTGGATGCCGAACCATCGGAGACGCTGGCTCGCTTCATCGAGCGCGTGCAGGCCATCGACTCGCCCGAGGCCGCCAGGCCGACGCCAGGCGATGAACCCGATGTCCCGGAGGAATCCGAACCATGAAGAAGACCATTCCGTTCCTGCTGGCTGCTGCGGTGCTGACGGCCTGCGGCCCCACTGACACGCCAGAGAAGACGGACGCGCCCAGCGTTGAAGAACTGGCATCCGATCCCGTGCGGCTGAAGGAACTGCGCCAGCAATGCAAGACGGATCGCCCCAAGCTGGGCGACGTGCTGTGCAATCGAGTCGCCGAAGCCACGCGCAAGCGGTTCTATGGCGACGGCAATACGCCCTACACGCCGCCGGAGAGTCCGCCGAAGTTCTGACCGTGGGCGCTCCGCCACGAAAACTTCGTTTTCTCGCTCGACACGCCGCAACGCGCCTTCGCTTGCGGCGTTTTTCTTTGGTTCGATGCAGCCCCAATTCTTTCCAATTACTCGATCTTTCTCCCGATAACGGTCTTTGACCGGCACCGACCCGGCACTGATCCTCACTTCATGCGGCACGTCCTTGTGCCGCGCTTGAACGAGGAATCAGCGCAGGGGAAATCGGAGGCCAGTCATGCAAGGTCAGGGCGTGTTGTTCGGGCAGATCGCCGCCGTCTTCGGCATCGTGATCGCCGGTGTGTGGGGGGCCACACAATGGACAGCCGCCGCCCTGGGCTATCAACTACGCCTTGGCTCGCCCTGGTTCGATTTCTTCGGCACGCCGGTCTATCACCCCTGGCGGCTGTTCGAGTGGTGGTTCTTCTTCGATGCCTACGCGCCGCATGTCTTCGACATCGGCGGGGCCATCGCGGGCGGCAGCGGCCTGCTGGCCGTGGTGGTGGCCATCGCCATGTCGGTGTGGCGCTCGCGGCAGGCCAAGCTGGTCACGACCTATGGTTCGGCGCGCTGGGCCGAAGCGGATGACATTCGCAAAGCTGGGCTGACGCAGCCGGCCGGCGTCTTCCTCGGCAAGTATCGCAATGAGTATCTGCGACATGAAGGCCCGGAACACGTCCTGACCTTCGCGCCCACGCGTTCGGGCAAAGGCGTCGGCCTGGTGGTGCCGACGCTGCTGTCCTGGCCCGCGTCCGCCGTCATCCACGACATCAAGGGCGAGAACTGGCAGATCACCGCGGGCTGGCGCTCGCGCTTTTCGCACTGCCTGCTGTTCAACCCCACCGATGCGAAGTCGGCTGCGTACAACCCGCTGCTGGAAGTGCGGCGCGGCGCGCATGAAGTGCGCGACGTACAGAACATTGTGGACATTCTCGTCGACCCCGAAGGCGCGCTGGAGAAGCGCAACCATTGGGAAAAGACCTCGCACGCGCTGTTGGTTGGCGCCATCCTGCATGTGCTGTACGCGGGCGAGGACAAGACGCTGCGCGGCGTCGCCAACTTCCTCTCCGACCCCGCATGCCCGTTCGAGCTGACGCTGCACCGGATGATGACCACGCGGCACCTCGGCGATGGACCGCACCCCGTCGTCGCGTCCGCCGCCCGCGAAGTGCTCAACAAGTCGGACAACGAACGCTCGGGCGTGCTATCCACGGCCATGTCGTTCCTCGGCCTGTACCGCGATCCCACGGTGGCCGAAGTCACGTCACGCTGCGACTGGCGCATCGCCGACCTGATCGCATCCGAGCACCCCGTCTCGCTGTATCTCGTAGTGCCGCCTTCGGACATCAGCCGCACCAAGCCGCTCATTCGCCTGATCCTCAACCAGATCGGCCGGCGCCTAACGGAATCGCTCGACGGCAGCGACGGCATCGAGCGCCGCCACAAGCTGCTGCTGATGCTCGACGAGTTCCCGGCGCTGGGCAGGCTCGATTTCTTCGAGACGGCGCTGGCCTTCATGGCGGGCTACGGCATCCGCAGCTTCCTCATCGCGCAGTCGCTCAACCAGATCGACAAAGCCTACGGCCAGAACCATTCCATCCTCGACAACTGCCATGTGCGCGTGACGTTTGCGACCAACGACGAGCGCACCGCCAAGCGGATCTCCGAGACGCTGGGCACCGCCACCGAACTGCGTGCGCAGCGCAACTACGCCGGCCACCGGCTCGCGCCGTGGCTGGGCCACCTGATGGTGTCGCGCCAGGAGACGGCTCGCCCGCTGCTGACGCCGGGCGAAGTGATGCAGCTTCCGCCCGACGAGGCCGTGGTGATGGTGTCCAGCGTGGCGCCCATCAAGGCGAACAAGCTGCGCTACTACGCCGACGCCAATTTCAAGCGGCGCGTGCTGCCGCCGCCGGCGCTCGCAGCCGGGCAGTACGCCGATGCGCCGCCCTCGCGGCCGGATGACTGGAGCGGCCTGGCGATTCCTGCCGTGCCCGACGCCCCTGCAACGACATCCGCCGATGGCCTGGGCACCGCCGACGACGGCGGCCCACGTCGCCAGCCCGAGCTATCCGAAGTCGCCGAATACAGCCCCGAGCCGCAGCACGCAGGCAACGACCTGGCGCTGCTCGATGACGACGACGACCTGCCGCTGCCGCTTCCCGGCCAGCTCGACCCGGCCATGCAGCGCACGGCCCGGCTGGCATCGCTGAATCCCAACGACGGAATCGAACTATGAGCCAGTACCGCCTCAACCTGTTCATCCAGCCCGAACATGCCAAGCGCCTCGAAGAACTGGCCGCCAAGAAAGGCGTCTCGAAATCCAGCATCGTTGCCGCCGCCCTGGCGTCCTGGCTATCGCCGGATGCCGGCGACCAGCGCGAGGCGGCCATCGCCAGGCGGCTGGATCGCCTGTCGCGCCAGGCCGAACGCCTGGAGCGCGACCAGAACATCGAAATCGAAACGCTGGCGCTGTTCATCCGCTACTTCCTGACCGTCAGCACGCCGATTCCCGAAGCCCATCAGGACGCGGCCCGCGCGCAGGGCAAGGCGCGCTTCGAGCAGTTCGTGGAACAGCTTGGCCGCCACCTGCTGCGCGGCCGCAGCTTGGTGCGCGACGTGGTGGAAGAACTGCACCCTGACCCGGTGCGGATGGAGGATGCGGCGGCGCTGGCCGAGGCGCGGGAGCGTGCGTCATGAGCGCCGCACCGAAGTCATCCACCGCCGCTGCTCTGGATCGCCGCATCCAGATGCTGCGCACGGCAATGGGGCCGCTGATCGCCACCGCGCTGGAAGACCCCGACGTGGTGGAAATCATGCTCAACCCCGACCGCACCCTATGGGTGGATCGGCTGTCGTCGGGCCGCGCCCCGCTGGGCGTCGAACTGTCCGAGGCCGATGGCGAACGCATCATCCGCCTGGTGGCCGCGCATGTCGGTGCGGAAGTGCATCGCGGCCAGCCGCTGCTGACCGCCGAGTTGCCGGAAACCGGCGAACGCTTCGAGGGCATTCTGCCGCCGGCCGCGCCCGGCCCGGCCTTCGCGCTGCGCAAGCGGGCCGTGAGCATCATCGGCCTGGATCGCTACGTGGTCGACGGCATTCTGTCCGCGCCACAGGCCGAATTCCTACGGCGGGCGGTACGCGAACGGCAGAACGTGCTGATCGCGGGCGGCACCAGTACGGGCAAGACCACGCTCGCCAATGCCTTGTTGGCCGAGATCGCCGCCACCGGCGACCGCGTGCTGGTGCTCGAAGACACCATCGAACTGCAATGCGCGGCCCGCGACCACGTGCCGCTGCGCACCCGCGCCGGCGTCGTGTCGATGCAGGAATTGGTGCGCGCCACGATGCGCCTGCGCCCCGACCGCGTAATCGTCGGCGAGGTGCGCGGCGGCGAAGCCCTGGACTTGGTGAAGGTGTGGGGCACCGGCCACCCCGGTGGTATCGCCACCATCCACGCCGGTTCCGCGCTGGGCGCGCTGCTGCGCCTGGAACAACTGATTCTCGAAGTGGCGGTGAACCCGCCGCGTGCGTTGATCGCCGAGGCGGTCAACGTCGTGATCCACATCGCCGGGCGTGGCCGCAAGCGCCACGTCGAAAGCATCGCCTGCGTCGTCGGCTTCGACGCCGCCGGCTACCAACTGGCGGACGCGCTGGAAACGCCGTTTCCCGAGCTGCCGCCGGTTTCCCTCGCAGCCGCCGCCGCTGCGCCTTCCCCGTCCCTCGACCCACTTGGAGAACTGCCATGACGCAGATGCACGTTCCTGCTTTCCGCCTTTCCGTAAATCCGGTTCCCATCCTTGCACGCCTCCGGCGCCTGGCCCGGCCGGCCCATCGCGGCCTGCTGCTGGCCGCCATCATGCTGATGACGGCCGGCACCGCGCAGGCTGCCGGTTCCTCGATGCCCTGGGAAGGGCCGCTGCAATCCATCCTGGAGTCGATCCAGGGGCCGGTCGCGCGCATCGTGGCCGTCATCATCATCATCGCGACCGGCCTCGCGCTGGCCTTCGGCGACACGTCGGGCGGCTTCCGCAAGCTGATCCAGATCGTGTTCGGCCTGTCCATCGCGTTCGCCGCATCCTCGTTCTTCCTGTCCTTCTTTTCGTTCTCCGGCGGGGCCGTCGTATGAGTGCCGCCGATGAAGGCACGCCGGGCTTCGCGCTCGGCTTCGAGGTGCCGCTGCATCGCTCGCTGACCGAGCCGATCCTGCTGGGCGGCGCACCGCGCACCGTGGCGATCGCCAACGGCACGCTGGCCGCTGCCGTCGGGCTGGGCCTGCAACTGTGGATTCCCGGCGTCGTGCTCTGGATCGTCGGCCACTCGCTGGCCGTGTGGGGCGCGCGCGTCGATCCGCAGTTCATGCAGGTCTTCGCCCGGCACATCAAGCACCGCCCGCTGCTGGACGTGTGAGGGGACGCCGCCATGCTGAACCTTGCCGAATACCGCCAGCGCCCCGCGCTGCTGGCCGACTGGCTTCCGTGGGCTGGGCTGGTCGCGCCTGGCGTCGTCTTGAACAAAGATGGCTCGTTCCAGCGCACGGCGCGCTTTCGTGGACCGGACCTGGACAGCGCCACGCAAGGCGAGCTGATCGCCACGTCGGCGCGGCTGAACAACGCGCTGCGCCGGCTGGGTTCGGGCTGGGCCTTGTTCATCGAGGCCGAGCGCCAGCCGGCGGCGGATTACCCGCACTCCGACTTTCCCGAGCCGCTGTCCTGGCTGGTCGATGAGGAACGCCGCGCGGCGTTCGAGGAATCGACCCACCATTTCGAGAGCGCCTATCACCTGACGCTCGCGTTCCTGCCACCGGAGGAATCGCGCGCCCGTGCCGCCAGGCTGCTCTATGAGAACACGCCCGGCGATGGCGTGGACTGGCGCGGCCGGCTCGACGCCTTCGTAGCGGAAACCGATCGCGTGTTCGATCTGCTCGATGGCGTGATGCCGGAAGTCGCCTGGCTCGATGACAGTCAGACGCTGACCTACCTGCATGGCACGGTATCCACCCGGCGCTATCGGGTCGCGGTGCCCGAGGTGCCGTTCTATCTCGACGCGCTGCTGGCCGACTCCATGCTGGCCGGCGGCCTGGCGCCCACGCTGGGCGACCAGCACCTGCGCGTGGTGACGGTGCGGGGCTTTCCGACCTCGACCTGGCCGGGACTGCTGGACGACCTCAATCACCTGGGGTTCGCCTACCGCTGGAGCACGCGCTTCCTGTGCATGGACAAGGCCGAAGCGGAAAAGGAACTCGGCCGGCTGCGCCGCCAGTGGTTCGCCAAGCGCAAGAACGTCATCGCGCTGCTGCGCGAAACCATCTTCCAGCAGGAATCGCCGCTGGTGGATACCGACGCCAGCAACAAGGCGGCCGATGCCGATGCCGCCTTGCAGGAACTGGGCAGCGATCAGGTCGCCTTCGGCTATCTCACCGCCACGGTGACGGTGCTCGACGCCGATCCGGCCGTGGCCGACGAGAAGCAGCGGATGGTGGAGCGCGCCATCCAGGGCCGAGGCTTCGTCACCATCCCCGAAACCCTCAATGCCGTGGACGCCTGGCTGTCGTCCATCCCCGGCCACGCCTACGCCAACGTGCGCCAGCCCATCGTCTCGACGCTGAATCTTGCACACATGATGCCGCTGTCGGCGGTATGGGCCGGGCCGGAGAAGAACGACCATCTCGACGGCCCGCCGCTGATCGTGACGCGCACCGATGGCGCGACGCCGTTCCGGCTGGTGACGCACATCGGCGACGTGGGGCATACGCTGGTCGCTGGCCCGACCGGCATGGGCAAGTCGGTCCTGCTTGCCGTCCTGGCGATGCAGTTCCGGCGCTACTTCAGCTCGCGCATCTTTGCCTTCGACATGGGGCGGTCCATGCGGGCGACGGTGTTGGGCCTGGGCGGCGAGCACTACGACCTCGGTGCCGATGGCGGCATCGCGTTCCAGCCCTTGGCCCGTATCGACAGCGAGGGCTATCGCACCTGGGCGGCCGAGTGGGTGGAAGGCCGCCTGCTGCACGAAGGCGTCACCGTCGGCCCGGACGAGAAGGCCGCCATCTGGTCGGCGCTGGGGAGCCTCGCCGGTGCGCCGCCGGAGCAGCGCACGATGACGGGGCTCTCCGTGCTGCTGCAATCCAACGCGCTGCGTCAGGCACTCTCGCCCTACGTGCTCGGCGGCGCCCACGGCAAGCTGCTGGACGCCGACCTCGACCGGCTGGGCAGCGCCGACGTGCAGGGCTTCGAGATGGAGGAGCTGATGCACAGCCCGGCCGCCGTGCAAGCGGTGCTGCGCTATCTGTTCGCCCGCTTCGATGAACGGTTCGACGGCGCACCCACGCTGCTGATCCTCGATGAAGCCTGGCTGTTCCTCGATGAACCGGCCTTCGCGGCGCGCATCCGCCAGTGGCTCAAGACGCTGCGCAAGAAGAACGTCAGCGTCATCTTCGCCACCCAGTCGCTGGCCGACATCAAGGACTCGACTATCGCGCCGGCGATCATCGAAAGCTGCGCCAGCCGAATCTTCCTGCCGAACCCGCAGGCCACCGAGCCGCAGATACGGACGATCTACGAGGGCTTTGGCCTCAACAGCCGGCAGATCGAGATCGTTGCCACCGCCGAGCCCAAGCGCGACTACTACTACCAGTCGCGCCTGGGCAATCGCCTGTTCGACCTCGACCTGGGGCCGGCCGCGCTCGCGTTCGCGGGCGCTTCGACCCCGCAGGACCAGCGCGACATCGACCGCGTGCTGGCGCAAGCCGGCGTGCCCGGTTTTGCCGGCGCGTGGCTGCGCCATCGCGGCCTCGATTGGGCCGCCGACCTGCTGGCCGAGTTCCCCGGCGCCGCGCCATTGGCCCCTTCCGTCCTTTCCTCACCACCACAGGAGAACCTGCCATGAAGAAGCGTCTTATCGCCACCGCCATCGCGGCCATGCTTTGCACCGTGTCCACCGCGCAGGCGCAATGGGTCGTGGTTGATCCCACGAACTTGGTGCAGAACACGCTGACCGCGATCCGCACGCTGGAGCAGATCAACAACCAGGTCCAGCAGCTCCAGAACGAAGCACAGATGCTCATCAACCAGGCACGCAACCTGGCGAGCCTGGACTTCAACATCGTCAACCGGCTGCGCTCGACGCTGGCGACGACCGAGCGGCTGATCGCCGAGGCGCAGGGACTGGCCTACGACGTGCAGAACCTCGACCGCGAGTTCGCACGTCTGTACCCGGAGCAATACGCCGCCACCGTCAGCGGCGACCAGATGTATCGGGATGCGCAGGAGCGTTGGAAGCACACGCTCGACGGTCTGCATACTGCGATGCGCATGCAGGCGCAGGTATCGCAGAACCTGCGCGAGGACGAATCCACGCTGGCCGACCTCGTGAGCCAGAGCCAGTCCGCCACCGGCGCCTTGCAGGCCGCGCAGGCGACCAATCAGCTCCTGGCCTTGCAGGCCAAGCAGTCGATCCAGGCGCAACAGCTCCAGATCACCCAGGACCGCGCGACCTCGCTCGAACTGGCGCGGCAGGCGGCGGCCACCGAGCGCGCCCGCGAAGTGCGCCGGCGCTTCCTCGGCACCGGCACGCCGTACACGCCGCAGCGCGTGGATTTCTACCGCAACTGACGGGAGACGGCCATGCGATGCGCTTGCCTCCTGCTGGCCGTGCTGCTGACAGCCTGCGGCCAGCACTCGGCCGACAACCGCGCCGATGCCCTGGCCGCCGATCCCGTGCGGCTCAAGGCACTGCGCGCGCAATGCGCGGCCGACCGGCAGGCCATCGGCGAGGACGCTTGCCTGGCCGCCGCAGAAGCCTTCCGCCGGCGCTTCTTCGCCGGCCAAACCGGGCCGGACGAGTACCGAACGCTGGAGGAGCTGCCGCCCATTCCCCCAACCTTCGATGAGCCGATTGGAGATGAAACGCCATGAACGACGTGACGATCATCGACCGCTTTCTGGATACGTTCTCGCGCTACATCGACTCCGGGTTCGGGCTGTTGCAGGGCGAGGTGGCGTTCCTGACGGCCACGCTGATCGTCATCGACATGACCATCGCCGGCCTCTACTGGGCCATGAGCCACGCCACCGGCCAAGGCGAGGACGTGATCGCCAAGCTGCTGCGCAAGGTGCTCTACGTCGGTGCCTTCGCCTACATCATCGGCAACTTCAACTGGCTGGCAGGCATCGTCTTCCGGTCCTTCGCCGGCCTGGGCCTGACGGCCACCGGCTCGACCTTGAGCATGGAGAACTTCCTGCAACCGGGCCGGCTGGCGAAGACCGGCATCGACGCAGGCACGCCGATCCTGGAGCAGGTCGGCGAGATGGCTGGTTTCCCCGAGGTGTTCGTGAACCTTGACGCCATCACGGTGATGTTCCTGGCCTGGCTGGTGGTGGTCCTGTGCTTCTTCGTGCTGGCGATCCAGCTTTTCATCACGCTGATCGAGTTCAAGCTGACCACGCTCGCCGGCTTCGTGCTGGTGCCGTTCGCCTTGTGGAACAAGACCAGCTTTCTCGCCGAGAAGGTGCTGGGCAACGTGGTGTCGGCCGGCATCAAGGTGCTGGTGCTAGCCGTGATCGTCGGCATCGGCTCGGGCCTGTTCGCCGAGTTCCAGGTGCATCCCGACGAGCCATCCATCGACCACGCGCTGGTCATCATGCTGGCCTCGCTGACGCTGCTGGCGCTGGGCATCTTCGGCCCCGGCATCGCCACCGGCCTGGTGTCCGGTGCACCGCAGCTCGGTGCGGGGGCGATGGCCGGTGCCGCTGTCGGCGCTGCCGGCACGGCCGTCGCCATCGGTGCTGCCGCAACCGGCGTGGGCGGGGCGGTGGCCGCCGGGGCGCGCATGGCGCCTGCTGCCGCCAAGCTGGCCGGCAGCGGTGCGCGCGCCGCGACATCGACGGCCGGTGGTGCCCGGTCAGCGTTCCGGGCCGGGTCCGCCGCTGCCGGCGGCGGGGCCAAGGGCGCTGCGGCCGGCCTGGGCAACGTCGCCAAGACGGGCGCGCAGGCGGCCGGGCGCGGTGCCGCATCCCGCGCTTCCGCCATCGGGCAACGCATGGCTGCGCCTTTCCGCGCCGGCTGGAACGGGCCGCCGGCCGATGAAGGCGCAGGCGCCGCGTCCGGCGGCGGCCAGTCCGGCGGCGAAGCCACGTCCAACACCGGGCAGCAACCGGCCTGGGCCAAGCGGCTGCACCGCCGCCAGCAGCTCACCCACGCCGCGACCACCGCCGCCCATGCGCTGCGCGGCGGCGACGGCGGCGGCTCCGGGCAAGGCCCGAGCCTGCGCGATTCCGATTCCTGACCTTCAAGGAGAACACCCATGCGATTCAAACGACCGCAGGTGCGCTATGCCGACACGCCGCAGCCTGCCACGCCGTATCAATCTGCCGCGCAGGTGTGGGACGAGCGTATCGGCGCGCCCCGCGTGCAGGCCAAGAACTGGCGCCTCATGGCCTTCGGCCTGCTGGTGCTGACGCTGCTGATGGCCGGCGGCCTGGTCTGGCGCTCGGCGCAGTCCATCGTCACGCCCTACGTGGTGGAGGTGGACAAGGAGCACGTGCGCGCCGTAGGCGAGGCGGCCACGCCGTACAAGCCCACGGATGCGCAGATCGCGCATCACCTGGCGCGCTTCGTGACGTTGGTGCGCTCGCTGTCCATCGACCCGATCGTGGTCCGGCAGAACTGGCTGGACGCCTACGACTACGCGACCGACCGGGGCGCCGCCATGCTCAACGACTACGCCAGCAAGAACGATCCCTTCGCGCGCGTCGGCAAGGAGTCGGTCACGGTGCAGATCACCAGCGTCGTGCGCGCCAGCGACACGTCGTTCAACGTGCGCTGGACCGAGCAACGCTTCGCCAACGGCGCGCCGGCCGGGACCGAGCGCTGGAACGCCGTCATCTCCATCGTCCTGCAAACCCCACGCACCGAGGAACGCCTGCGCAAGAACCCGCTGGGCATCTACGTCAACGGCCTGTCGTGGAGCCGCGAACTCGATCCCTCGGAAGGAACGAAACCATGAACACTCTCCAATCGCATGATCCCGTTTCGCGTCAGGATGATCTTCCCCCCGATGAGCGGTGGCGGATGTCTCAGGAGGCGTATCAGCAGCGTCTGCGGGATGGCGTCGTATCGGTATGGCCCTTGTTCGCCCCGAATCTGCGGATAGACGATCGAACACTTCGCCACGTTTGCCTGTTGACGCTGGTGGCGGCCTTGGCGGGCTGCGCCACACAGCGCAAGCCGCCGCCCGTGATCCCACTCGATGAGCCAGTGCAGGCGCAGCTCGTGCCCGATCCACCCTCGCCGGTGGAGGTGGTCGCCGTCCTCGAACCGCTGGCGCTGCCGGAGCAGTTGAAGCCGCTGCCGGAAGGTGACGAAGCCCAGCCCGCGCCGGAGCCGGCCGACGAAACCGTGCGCGTGTCCAAGGCCAATACCGAGGCGCGGGTCGCGCCCACGCGCGAGGGCTACGTCAATGCCATCCAGGTCTGGCCCTTCACCGATGGCGCGCTGTATCAGGTCTATGCCGCGCCGGGGCGCGTGACCGTGGTTTCGCTCCAGCCCGGCGAAGAACTGGTGACGGTCGCCGCCGGCGACACCGTGCGCTGGATCGTCGGCGACACGTCCAGCGGTGCCGGCGACGAGCTGCGCGTCAACGTGCTGGTCAAGCCTGTCCGCTCGGGCCTCAAGACCAATCTGGTCATCACCACCAATCGGCGCACCTACCTGCTGGAGCTGACCTCGACAGAGCGCGCTTGGATGGCGTCGGTGTCGTGGGACTACCCGAAGGACCGGATGCTGGCTTTGCAGCGCCAGGCGCAGGCCGCGCAGGTGGCGGCGCCGGTTGATACGGGCCTATCGCTGGAGCGCATCCGCTTCCGCTACGCGATCAGCGGCAGCAATCCGTCATGGAAGCCGCTGCGTGCCTTCGATGACGGCGAGAAGGTCTACATCCAGTTCCCTGCCGGCATCGCCCAGGGCGAACTGCCGCCGCTGTTCGTCATCGGCGTGCAGGGCGATGGGCAGTTGGTGAACTACCGCTTCCGCTCGCCGTACTACATCGTGGACCGGCTGTTCGGCGCGGCCGAACTGCGCCTGGGCGGCGACAAGGGCGACGTGGTGCGCATCGAGCGCACCGACGGCGTGGCGCGGAGGAACTGATGATGCGCCAGGACGACACCCCCGAGCCGGTCGCACCGCAGGCGGCCAAGGCAGCGCCCGAGGCGGTAGCGCTGCGCGCCCAGCCGCGTCCGGTCACGCGCTTGAATCGTCGCATGCTGGCGATCCTGGCCGGCGGGCTGTCGGTCGCCGTGCTGGGCGCGCTGATGTGGTCGCTGCAACCGCAGCGACGCGGCGCCAGCGAACAGACCGAGCTTTACAACGTCGATCGCGTTTCGCGCTCCGAAGGGCTGGAGCGGCTTCCGACCGACTACTCCAAGCTGCCGCCGGCCGCGCCGCCCCCGGTGCCGGAGCTGGGGCCGCCGCTGCCGGGCGACCTCGGGCCGGCCATCGTCAATGCGCAGCAACCGACACCAGGCTACGCGCCGCCCGGCCACGATCCGGCAGAGGCCGAGCGCCTGGCCAGGTTGAAGGAAGCCGAGGAAGCGGCGGCGTCATCGGTGTTCTTCCGCTCGGGTACGCAGCGCGCCGCGCCGGTGGCGCAGTCACAGGCCACCGCGGCGCCGGGCTTCGCCGCCAAAGCGGCGTTCGATCCGATGGCCGCTGGGCCGGCCTCGACGGCAGCCCAGCCTGCCGACCCGACCGCAGTACAGAACCGGCAGGAACAGAAGGAGGCGTTCCTGCAAGGCGGTTCCACGCAAACCCGTAATTCCGGCAACCTGCAATTGCCAGCCTCCCCGTATCAGGTCATGGCCGGGACGGTCATCGCCGGCGCGCTGGTGACGGGCATCAAGTCGGACTTGCCGGGCGATGTCATCGCCACGGTGACGGAGCCGGTCTATGACACGGCCACCGGCAAGTTCCTGCTGATCCCGCAGGGCTCGCGCATCCTCGGTCGCTACAACAGCCAGGTGAGCTACGGACAGAGCCGGGTTCAAGTCGTCTGGAACCGGATCATTCTGCCCGATACGTCGTCGGTGACGCTCGACAACCTGGTCGGCACCGATCCGGCCGGCTATGCCGGGCTGGAGGATGAAGTCGATTGGCATTGGGATCGGATCTTCGCCGGGGCGGCGCTGACGACGCTGCTGGGCGTCGGCGCCGAGCTGGCCGCGCCGGAGAACCGCCAGGACGGCAACCGCATCGTCATCGCCGGCCGCGACAGCGCGCAGGACAGCATCAACCAGGTCGGCCAGGAGATGACCCGGCGCAACATGAACATCCAACCGACGTTGAGCGCGCGCCCCGGTCTGCCGGTGCGTCTGGTCGTGAGTCGGGACTTGGCGCTGCGCCCCTACCAGCCCCTGTTCTTCAACCGAGGGACTTCACGATGAGCACGACCAGGAAGCTGCGGTTGGGACCGCTGCCGAAGACCGAGAACATCAAGCTGACCTTTCCTTGCCCGGCCAGCCTGAAAGCCGACCTCGACCGCTACGCCGCGCTGCATGCGCAGACCTATGGCGAAGCAGTCGATGCCGTGACGCTGATCCCGCACATGCTCGAAGCCTTCATCGCGGGGGACCGGGGATTCAGGAAGGGAAGCGTGAGCAGGACGGTGCCAGCGAAGCCGGGCTGACGATGCACGGTCTCGCCGGCGGCCATCCCTCGAATGCGCAGCCCAACGCTGCGCGTTCTTCGTTCTGGAGGATGGCGACAGAGTGGGCTATGATCGTGCGGCAAGCCCGCCGTCTGCCGGTGATCGTCCCCGATGCAGCACGACTTGGCCCTCTACCGCGACGCTCCCATGTGGCTCCTAGTCCATATGGCCGCCGCCCCGCAAAGCGGCCCGAAGTAGAGCTAACTCCCTGTCTTGTTTAAGCTTTCGGACTCTTGGCGATTTTCGCCGAGGGCTTGACACAGGCCCTTTTTTGTTTCTCCGCTCCGGATTTTTGCGAGCGGTGGGGCCGCTGCGCGGGTGGCAGGCGTCTGGACAAATGTCCCCCGTCGTCCGCCTGCGGCGGTCGCCTCCTCCTTTACTTTGTCCAAGCGCCTGCCACCCGCGCAGCGGCTCGGCTTGCGGATAGTCGAGAGCCACAGCTTGGCCCGCCTGGATGCCTGACACGCGGGGGTAGAGGGGCTTGCGTGCGAAGTAAAGGAGGAGGTGACGGCCGCAGGCCGGTGCCGGGGGACATTCGCACACAAGCCCCTCTTCCCCCAGCGCTCGACCAACCTGCTTCTCTGCTCGACGATGCAAAGAAAAAGCGCGGCCCCGATGTTCCGGAGGCCGCGCCAGGAGAGAGTGTGCCGTGGAAGGGGCGGGGGATCAGAACACGAAGCTGACGCCGGCCACCGGGCCCTTGAATTCCTGCTTCAGGCCGATGGTGCCGTCGCTGCCCTTCTTGTCCGCGTCGAGCTTGAACCAGTCGTAGCCAGCGAACACACCGAAGTTCTTCGTGAAGCGGTAATCGACGATGGCGTTGGCGCGGCTCAGGTCGCCCTTGTAGTCATCGAAGCTGCCCCAGCGCGTGTTGAGGTACTGGCCCTGCAGCGTGATCATCCACTTTTCCGACGGGGTGAAGCTCAGGCGCGCACCGACCACCGGCGCCACGCCGTCGGTCTTCTCATTGAGGAACTGGCCTTCGTAGACGGTGCCCAGATCGGCGTAGGCCTTGGTGCTGACCTTGGCGTACTCGGCACCCAGCTGCAGGCCGAGGTCGAAGGTATCGGTGTCCACCACCGAGTAGTCATAGACCAGGCTTGCGACCTGGTACTTCAGTTCGCCCTTGACGAAGCTGCCGGATGGCACGTTGACGTCACCGAAGGAGATGTCCTGGCCAAGGGTCTCGCGGCGGTCCTTGTCGTACTTGAAGTAGTTGAACAGCAGGCGCTGGCGGTTGCTGATGCGGAACATGCCGTCGATGCGCGGTTCCCACTCCTTGCCACCCAGCTTGAAGTCCTCGGAGAAGCCGATGTCCTGGCCGGCGACGTTGGTCTTGCCGCGAAGGGTGTTGTCCGAGTCGATGTTCATCGCACCCAGGCGCAGGGCGAAGCGGTCGTCGCCTTCAGCGGCGTGGGCGGCAGTGGCGAACGAAGCACCAGCGGCGAGCAGGGAGAGGGCGAGCAGGGTGGGTACGGGGCGCATCGAAGAGTCCTTGCAGTGGTTCATCAGAATGAAGGCCACTGTGCCGGACAGGCCCGTCCACCATCCGTGAACGTATGGTCCACGAAGTGTGCACGGTTCAGCGCTGTCGCGACGATGCAAAAAGATGGCCCCGGAGCCGGGCTTCGGGGCCATCGTGGGACCTGCGGGGCGGAGCGTCGACGAGGTTGCTGCAGGCAGGTCGCGAAAGATCGGACCGGCGCATTCGGCGAAAGTTCCGTGGCCTGCGACCAAAGTTCAATACTGCGCTGCAACATCATACGGACGTCATTGTCCCCTGGGTGGCACGCAAAAATGTAACCGTTACCGCAACTTGCGGCCTCCCGGGATGAACAGGGAGCGGTTGTCTCGCAAATTGTCCCATTGCTATAATTTGGCGGCTCGATGAGGCCCCCCTGCTGTAGTCGCCTCAGCCCTCCACTTGCAACCACGCGGGACGTCCTGTGCTGAACTCCGTTGATGCGGGTCGGCGACTGATGCTGCGCGCCGCGGTCTACCCGCTGGCCGCAGTGGCTGTCCTGGCCCTGGCCTTCCTGCTGGTAGGTCCGAAATATGCCCTCGGCGCGCTGGCGTCCGGTGTGGCCATTTCGGCCGGTGGCTGGGTGGCGGCACGGATGGCACTGGGCGGTGGGGCACTGGCCGCAGGTTCGGCGATGGCTCGCCTGATCATTGCGATCGTGGCCAAGTGGGTGGTGGTTTTCGGCGTCCTGCTGGTGGGGTTCCTGGTCTTCAAGCTGCCTGCATTGGCGCTGTTGGCCGGTATCGCCGTCGGCTTGATGTTCCAGGTCCTGGCGATGGCCAGGCGTTGACAGAATTCAATTAACTGAAGGTTCCGGACACATGGCGGGCGAGGCTCTAACCCCTACCAGCTACATCCAGCATCACCTGCACAACCTGACCGCGCCGGTCGGCAAGGGTGAGGGTATGTTCTGGCATATCCACGTCGATACCTTCCTCACCGCGGTCCTGATGGGCCTGGTGATCGTTGTCGCGTTCTGGCTGGGCACCCGCAAGGCCACCGCCGGCGTGCCGGGCAAGTGGCAGGCCTTCGTCGAGATCTGCCTGGAGTTCGTCGACCGCCAGGCCAAGGACACCTACCACGGCAAGAGCAAGCTGGTCACGCCGATCGCCATCACGATCTTCTTCTGGATCCTGTTGATGAATCTGCTGAAGATGATCCCGGCCGATTTCATCGCCAAGCCGCTGGAATGGGTGGGCGTGCACTACTGGAAGCCGGTCCCGACCGCTGACGTCAATGCCACCCTGGGCATGGCCATCAGCGTGTTCTTCCTGATGCTGTTCTTCGCGCTCAAGTCCAAGGGCCTGGGCGGCTTCATCAAGGAATTCCTGACGGCGCCGTTCGGCAAGTGGATGATGCCGTTCAACCTGATCCTCAACATCGTCGAGTGGCTGAGCAAGCCGATCTCGCTGGCGATGCGACTGTTCGGCAACATGTTCGGCGGCGAAATCGTGTTCCTGCTGATCTGGGTGCTGGGTGGTGCCGGTTTCTTCGGTGCCATTGCCGGTGGTGTGTTCGGCCTCGGCTGGATGCTGTTCCACCTGCTGGTGATCCCGCTGCAGGCCTTCATCTTCATGATGCTGTCGATCGTGTACCTGAGCCTGTCGGAAGACGCTCACTGAGTTTCAAGCTTCAACGCGTTTCAACCTTCATCCGTTTCATCACCCTTAGCAACTTAAGTTCCTGGAGATAACCATGTACTTCGCCGTCCTGACCAACTTCGCGCAGATTCAGAGCTCCACCGCCCTTGCCGTCGGCATCATGATCGGCCTGGCCGCGCTGGGCGCCGGTCTGGGTCTGGCCATCATGGCTGGTAAGTTCCTGGAGTCGGCCGCCCGCCAGCCGGAACTGATCCCGGTCCTGCAGGTCCGCATGTTCATCACCGCCGGCCTGATCGACGCCGCGTTCATCATCTCGGTCGCCGTCGGCCTGCTGCTGGCCTTCGCCAACCCGCTGTCGGCTGCCTTCGCTGGCGCCGTCACCAAGGCTCTGGCCGGCTGATACAGCGGTTTGAGACGACCGGGTGCTGATGCACCCGGTTTCGGATGAAGGCCGGATGCGCCGCTACGGCGGCGCGTCCACCCCGAAACCAGCGATCGAGCTAACCATGAATATCAATTTCACCCTTCTTGCGCAGGCGCTGGCCTTCGCTGGTCTGATCTGGATCATCGCGACCAAGATCTGGCCGCCGCTGATGAACGCGATCGAAGAGCGCCAGCAGAAGATTGCTGAAGGCCTCGCTGCTGCCGACCGCAGCCAGAAAGATCTGGCCCAGGCGCAGGAGAAGGTCAACGAAGCGCTGAAGGAAGCACGTACCAAGGCCAACGAGATCATCGATCAGGCCCACGCACGTGCCAACCAGATCGTTGATGCTGCCCGTAACGAAGCGATCACCGAAGCCACCCGTCAGAAGGAACTGGCCCAGGCTGAAATCGACGCCGCCGCCAACCGTGCCCGTGAAGATCTGCGCAAGCAGGTGTCTGCGCTGGCCGTGACCGGTGCCGAAAAGCTGCTCAAGCGCGAAATCGACGCCAACGCCCACAAGGCGCTGCTCGACGAGCTGGCCTCGGAGATCTAAGGATGAGCCAGGCCCTCACGCTTGCCCGCCCGTACGCCCGCGCCGCGTTCGCGACCGCGCGCGACGAAGGCGCGTTCGCGCCGTGGTCGGACGCCCTGGCGTTCTCCGCCCACGTCGCCGCCGATCCGCGCGTGGCGGCCCTGCTCGCCAACCCGGAGCTGGGTCGTGACGACGCCGTCGCCCTGCTGGCGCCGGTGTCCCACGGCGAGACCTACTCGCGCTTCCTGGCCATCCTGGCCGAATCGCATCGTCTGCCGCTGCTGCCGGAAATCTCCGGCATGTTCGACGCCCTGCGCGCCGAAGCCGAGCACGTGGTCAAGGCCACGGTGACCTCGGCTTCCGAGCTGTCGGCCGGAGAGCTGGACGCGATCAAGGTTGCGCTGCGCAAGCGCTTCAACCGCGAGGTCGACGTGACCACCGCGGTCGATGCTTCGCTGATCGGCGGCGCCGTGATCGACGCCGGCGACGTGGTCATCGATGGTTCGCTGAAGGGCAAGCTGGCCCGTCTGCAGACCGCGCTCGCTAACTGAATTCATTTAACGTCCGGCCCCGCTGCCGGCACTAGGACTTGACGATGGCAACCACGCTCAACCCCTCCGAAATCAGCGAACTGATCAAGAACCGCATCGAGAAGGTCAAGCTGGCCGCGGAATCGCGCAACGAAGGCACCGTGACCAGCGTGTCCGACGGCATCGTGCGCATCTTCGGTCTGGCCGACGTGATGCAGGGCGAAATGATCGAACTGCCGAACAACACCTTCGCCCTGGCCCTGAACCTGGAGCGCGACTCGGTCGGCGCCGTGGTCCTGGGTGACTACGAAAACCTGCGCGAAGGCGACGTCGCCAAGACCACCGGCCGCATCCTGGAAGTGCCGGTCGGTCCGGAACTGCTGGGCCGCGTCGTGAACGCGCTGGGCGAGCCGATCGACGGCAAGGGCCCGCTGGGCACCGACCTGACCGCTCCGGTGGAGCGCGTTGCTCCGGGCGTGATCTGGCGCAAGTCGGTCGACCAGCCGGTGCAGACCGGTTACAAGTCGGTCGACTCGATGATCCCGATCGGCCGTGGCCAGCGCGAGCTGATCATCGGTGACCGCCAGACCGGCAAGACCGCGATGGCGATCGATGCGGTGATCAACCAGAAGGGCACCGGCATCAAGTGCGTGTACGTTGCGATCGGCCAGAAGGCTTCGACCATCGCCAACATCGTGCGCAAGCTGGAAGAGAACGGCGCGCTGGCCCACACCATCGTGGTGGCCGCGACTGCTTCCGAATCGGCTGCCATGCAGTACATCAGCGCCTACTCGGGCTGCACCATGGGTGAGTACTTCATGGACCGCGGCGAAGACGCGCTGATCGTGTACGACGATCTGTCCAAGCAGGCCGTCGCCTACCGCCAGATCTCGCTGCTGCTGAAGCGCCCGCCGGGCCGTGAAGCCTACCCGGGTGACGTGTTCTACCTGCACTCCCGTCTGCTCGAGCGCGCTGCCCGCGTGTCCGAGGAATACGTCGAGAAGTTCACCGAAGGCAAGGTCACCGGCAAGACCGGTTCGCTGACCGCGCTGCCGATCATCGAAACCCAGGCCGGCGACGTGTCCGCCTTCGTTCCGACCAACGTGATCTCGATCACCGACGGCCAGATCTTCCTGGAAACCGACCTGTTCAACGCCGGCATCCGCCCGGCCGTGAACGCCGGTATCTCGGTGTCGCGCGTCGGTGGCTCGGCCCAGACCAAGATCATCAAGAAGCTGTCGGGCGGCATCCGTATCTCGCTGGCCCAGTACCGCGAGCTGGCTGCGTTCGCGCAGTTCGCCTCGGACCTGGACGAAGCCACCCGCAAGCAGCTGGAGCGTGGCCAGCGCGTCACCGAGCTGATGAAGCAGAAGCAGTACGCGCCGATGTCGATCGCCAACCAGGCGCTGTCGATCTACGCCGTCAACGAGGGTTACCTCGACGACGTGCCGGTCAACAAGCTGCTGGCGTTCGAAGAAGGCCTGCACGCCCACTTCGCCAACACCCAGGGCGAACTGGTCAGCAAGGTCAACGCCACCGGCGGTTGGGACAACGACATCGAAGGTGCCTTCAAGAAGGGCATCGCCGAGTTCAAGACCACCGGCAGCTGGTAATCGCGGTCCTGTAGAGCGGAGCCTCTGGCTCCGCTGGACCAGATGACAAACGGTTGAACAACGCGGGGCAGAAGCCCCGCGCCACGGGAAACAAGAGATGGCAAGCGGACGCGAAATCAAAACCAAGATCAAGAGCGTGCAGAACACCCGCAAGGTGACGCGCGCCCTGGAAATGGTCTCGGCCTCCAAGATCCGCAAGGCGCAGGATCGGATGAAGACCTCGCGTCCGTACGCGCAGGCGATGAAGCAGGTGATCGGTCACCTGGCCCAGGCCAGCACCGACTACCAGCATCCGTTCCTGGTCGAGCGCGAGCAGGTCAAGCGGGTCGGCTTCATCGTGATCTCCTCCGATCGCGGCCTGGCCGGTGGCCTGAACAACAACCTGTTCCGCAGGATGCTGGGCGAAGCCAAGGCATGGCAGGACAAGGGTGCGGAAGTGGACCTGGTGACCATCGGCCAGAAGGCATCGACCTTCTTCCGCCGCGTGAAGGTCAACATGGTCGGCAGCGTGACCCACATCGGCGACGTGCCGAAGCTGGAATCGCTGATCGGTGTGATCAAGGTCATGCTCGACGCCTTCACCGAAGGCAAGGTCGACCGCGTGTACCTGGTCTACAACCGCTTCGTGAACACCATGACGCAGAAGGCCAGCTTCGATCAGCTGTTGCCGCTGCCGCCGGCTGAGAAGCAGGTCGCTCACCACGACTGGGATTACCTGTACGAACCCGATGCCGCGACCGTGCTCGAGCACGTGATGACGCGTTACATCGAGTCGCTGGTGTACCAGGCACTGCTGGAAAACGTCGCCTCCGAGCATGCCGCACGCATGGTTGCGATGAAGGCGGCGAGCGACAACGCCAACAAGCTGATCGGCGAACTGCAGCTCGTCTACAACAAGGCGCGCCAGGCAGCGATCACCCAGGAAATCTCCGAAATCGTCGGCGGCGCGGCAGCAGTCTGACCGCGTTCGTTCAAAGCACACATTTAGAGGATGCAGCAATGAGTCAGGGCAAGATCGTTCAGATCATCGGCGCGGTCGTCGACGTCGAATTCCCGCGTGAGTCGGTGCCGAAGGTGTACGACGCACTGAAGGTCGACAACACCGAAATCACCCTCGAAGTCCAGCAGCAGCTGGGCGACGGCGTGGTGCGTACCATCGCCCTCGGTTCCACCGACGGCCTGAAGCGCAACCTGGTCGCCACCAACACCGACCGCGGTATCTCGGTGCCGGTCGGCGCTGGCACCCTGGGCCGCATCATGGACGTGCTGGGCCGTCCGATCGACGAAGCCGGCCCGGTGGCCGCCAGCGACAGCTGGGAAATCCACCGTGCGGCCCCGTCGTACGAAGACCAGTCCCCGGCTACCGAGCTGCTGGAAACCGGCATCAAGGTCATCGACCTGATGTGCCCGTTCGCCAAGGGCGGCAAGGTCGGCCTGTTCGGCGGCGCCGGCGTCGGCAAGACCGTCAACATGATGGAACTGATCAACAACATCGCCAAGGCGCACAGCGGTCTGTCCGTGTTCGCCGGCGTGGGTGAGCGTACCCGTGAGGGCAACGACTTCTACCACGAAATGAAGGACTCCAACGTCCTCGACAAGGTGGCGATGGTGTACGGCCAGATGAACGAGCCGCCGGGCAACCGTCTGCGCGTCGCCCTGACCGGCCTGACCATGGCCGAGTACTTCCGCGACGAGAAGGACGAAAACGGCAAGGGTAAGGACGTCCTGCTGTTCGTCGACAACATCTACCGCTACACCCTGGCCGGTACCGAAGTGTCGGCACTGCTGGGCCGCATGCCGTCCGCCGTGGGTTACCAGCCGACCCTGGCCGAGGAAATGGGCGTCCTGCAGGAGCGCATCACCTCGACCAAGAATGGTTCGATCACCTCGATCCAGGCCGTCTACGTTCCCGCGGACGACCTGACCGACCCGTCGCCGGCGACCACCTTCGCCCACCTGGACTCGACCGTTACCCTGTCGCGTTCGATCGCCTCGCTGGGTATCTACCCGGCCGTCGATCCGCTGGACTCCACCAGCCGCCAGATGGACCCGCTGGTCATCGGCCACGAGCACTACGACACCGCCCAGCGCGTCCAGCAGACCCTGCAGAAGTACAAGGAGCTGAAGGACATCATCGCGATCCTGGGCATGGACGAGCTGTCCGAAGAGGACAAGCAGGCCGTGTCGCGCGCCCGTAAGATCGAGCGCTTCTTCAGCCAGCCGTTCCACGTGGCCGAAGTGTTCACCGGTTCGCCGGGCAAGTACGTGCCGCTGAAGGACACCATCCGTGGCTTCAAGGCCATCGTCGATGGCGAGTACGACCACCTGCCGGAGCAGGCGTTCTACATGGTCGGCGGCATCGAAGAAGCGGTCGAGAAGGCCAAGAAGATGGCCGAGAAGGCCTGATCCGGGACGGGCGGGAGCGATCCTGCCCGACCTGACGCCGGCGCCGGGCAACCGCCCGCGCCGGTGGACTCCCACGGTGGCATTGCGCCGCCGCGAACAGCGAAGAGATTTGCATGAGCACGATCCGTTGCGACATCGTCAGCGCCGAGCAGGAAATCTTCCGTGGCGAAGCGACCCTGGTCGTGGCCACCGGTGAGCTGGGCGAACTGGGCATCGCGCCCAAGCACGCGCCGCTGATCACCCGCCTGAAGCCGGGCAAGGTGGTGGTGACCACGCCGAACGGCGAGCAGCTGGATTTCGCCATTTCCGGCGGCATCCTGGAAGTGCAGCCGCAGGTGGTGACCGTGCTGGCCGACACCGCGATCCGCGCGCAGGACATCGACGAAGCCTCGGTCCGCAAGGCCAAGGAAGAAGCCGAGCGCATCCTGGCCAACCGCGGCGAAGCGATGGAAGTGGCCGAAGCCCAGCAGAAGCTGGCCGAAGCCGTCGTCCAGCTGCAGGCGCTGGAGCGCCTGCGCAAGAACCTCAAGCACTGAGGTTTCTCGCGCTGCATCCACGAGAACGCCGGCCCTGTGCCGGCGTTTTTGTTTGTGCGGGGTAGAGTGTCGGCTGGGTAGAGTCGACTGTCAGTCGACTATCGCGCGCAGCGCGGGATTTCCGCAGTCTGATGGAAGAGCAGTCGACCAACAGTCGACTCTACCGATCCCGATCCCGATCCCGATCCCGATCCCAGCGCCGTATCAGCGGTAGACCACGTAGCGCATCAGCAGGAAGGAAACGCACGCCAGCCCGCCTTCCACCAGCGGCTTGGCCAGCCAGGTGTACTGCAGGCCCAGCTCGTGGTCGACCAGGCTCACCAGCAACGTGCTTGTCGCAGTCAGCAGCAGCCACAGCCCGAAGAAGCGTGAAAATCGACGCCAGCCAAGGCGCGCATCACCTGCGTTGGCAAAGGTGTAACGGCCGTTGAGCCAGAAGCCCAGCAGCATCCCGGCCAGGCGTCCGGCAATGTTGGCAGGCACCACCGGCAGGCCCAGCGCGGTCGCGGCGACGAACACCAGCCAGTCGAGCAGCAGCTGCACGAGCCCGATGATGAGATAGGTGCTTCCCTGGCGGACGAGGCCCATCAGTGCGGTGAAGGAGGTTGGATGCACATGTTAACGGCCCACGCTCTAGAATCATCGGCAACGAACCACGGACTGCCGTTTCCATGACCCAACCCCTGCACGTCATCATCCTCGCCGCTGGCGCGGGCAAGCGCATGAAGTCGGTGCTGCCGAAGGTGCTGCAGCCGATCGCCGGCCAGCCGATGCTGGCGCATGTGATCGATGCGGCCCGCGAACTGCAGCCCTCGGCGATCCACGTGGTCTACGGCCATGGTGGTGAAGCGGTGCGCCAGCACTTCGCCGACCAGCCCGACCTGCAATGGGCTGAACAGGCGCAGCAGCTGGGCACCGGCCATGCGGTGGCCCAGGCGATGCCGCAGGTGCCTGACGCCGCGCAGGTGCTTGTGCTGTACGGCGACGTGCCACTGATCCGCGCGCAGACCCTGCGCGACCTGCTGGCGCAGCCGGGTCGCCTGGCGGTACTGGTCGCCGATGTCGATGACCCGACCGGTTACGGCCGCGTGCTGCGCGATGCCGAAGGCAAGGTGGGCTCCATTGTCGAGCAGAAGGACGCTACCGATGACCAGCTGCGTGTGCGCACGATCAACACCGGCATCATTGCCGCCGAGTCGACCGCGCTGCGGCGCTGGCTGTCGCAGTTGTCCAACAGCAACGCGCAGGGCGAGTACTACCTGACCGACGTGTTCGCCTTTGCCGCGCACGAGTACACCCCGGCCGAAATGGCACTGGTGGCCGACGCGCAGGAAGCCGAAGGGGCAAACGATCCCTGGCAGCTTTCGCAGCTGGAGCGTGCCTGGCAGCGCCGCGCGGTACGGGCCCTGTGCGCGCAGGGCGCGCGCGTGCGTGACCCGGCACGACTGGATATCCGTGGCACCGTCACCGTGGGCAGCGATGTGCTGATCGATGTCGACGTCGTTCTGGAAGGCCACATCGTGCTCGGCGACGGCGTCACCGTGGGCCCGTTCAACCGGCTGAAGGACGTCAATCTTGGCCCGGGCACCGAAGTGCGCGCGCATTGTGATCTTGAAGGCGTGGTCACAGAAGGTGCTGCGCTGGTGGGACCGTTCGCGCGGCTGCGTCCGGGGACCGTGCTCGCAGACGGCGTGCACGTGGGCAACTTCGTCGAGACCAAGAAGGTCACCCTCGGTGTTGGCAGCAAGGCCAACCACCTGACCTACCTGGGCGATGCGGTGATCGGCAGCAAGGTGAACATCGGTGCCGGCACCATCACCTGCAACTACGACGGCGTGAACAAGTCGACCACCACCATCGGCGACAACGCCTTCATTGGCTCCAACAGTTCGCTGGTAGCACCGGTGACCATTGGCGACAGTGCGACGATTGCCGCCGGTTCGGTCATCACCCGCGACGCCCCGGATGGCAAGCTGACACTGGCACGTGCACGACAGGAAACCATCGATGGCTGGAAGCGCCCGCTCAAGAAGTCCTGAGCCACGCATCCCGCATGCCGACGAACTCGGCATGCTGCCGGCAATTGAACAACGTGCCGGTGAACTGCTGAAGGGTCACCAGGCCTACCCGGTGTTTGCCGGGCATGGTCTGGACCTGCCGACGCTGCAGGATGGCCTTCAACGTGGCCAGTTGTGGGTGGTGGATGCGGCTGACGGTGGTATCGCGGGTTACCTGCTGGCCGGTGAACTCTGCGGTGAATTCCATGTGCTGCAGATGGACGTGGATCCCGCACACGCGCGGCGTGGCCACGGCCGCGCTTTGCTGCGCCATGCCTTGGCGCAGGCGAGGGCGGGAGGCTACGCGGCCGCGGTGCTGACCACGCTGTCCGATGTGCCGTGGAATGCGGCCTTCTATGCCAGCGAAGGATTCGACGTAGTGCCCGAGGCGCAGTGGAACGATGGCCTGCGCGCGGTGATGGCCGAAGAGGCTGCGCTCGGGTTCCCGATGCACCTGCGGGTGGCGATGCGGCAGGTTTGGTAGGTGCCGACCTTGGTCGGCACATCCGCGCATGGCGTGGACCTACCCGCTCAACCCACCGGCAACAGGATCGACACGCACAACCCGCCATCGCCGCGATTCTGCAGTGATACCCGGCCGCCATGCGCTTCCACGATCTCGCGGGTCAAGGCCAAGCCCAGCCCGGTGCCATTGCGCTTGGTCGAATAGAACGGCATCAGCGCATTCTGCAGCACCTGCTCGTTCATGCCCTTGCCGCGATCCAGTACGTCCAGGCGCAGCCACTGCGGCAGCCGCGTGAGTTGCACCTGTACGTCGTCGTTGGGCGGTTCTGCTTCGGCGCAGGCTTCGTGCGCGTTCTTCAACAGGTTCAGCAGTGCCTGCCCGAACTGGGCGATGTCGATGCGGCTGCTCAGTTCCTCGTCCGGCTCACGTTCCATGCCGAATGGGATCTGCTGGCGCAGGCTGGACAGGAAGGGGGCCCAGTGCACGGTCTGCAACTGCGGTTGCGGCAGCTTGGCAAAGAGCGCATAGCCGCGGATGAAGCCTTCCAGGTGGCGTGCACGATCCTCGATGGTGGTGAAGATCTCCGGCAGCCGGTCAAAGCGCTCACGCTGCACCAGTACACCGCCGGAGTGGGCCAGCGAGGCAATCGGTGCCAGCGAGTTGTTGAGCTCGTGGCTGATCACCCGGATCACCTTCTTCCAGGTCTGTACTTCCTGGCGGCGCAGCTCGGCGGTCAGCAGGCGCACCAGCAGCAGGTCGTGCGGACGACCATTGAGCTGGAAGGCGCGGCGCGAGAGGTGGTACACCTGCTCGTCGTCCTCATCGCCGTCCTCGCCCTCGGCATGCACCGCGAACAGGCTGTCGCCACCGCGGGCGATGGCATCGCGCAGCTCCACCGGCACCTGTTCCAGCACGTCCTCCAAGCGCTGGCCTTCCAGCTTCCAGCCGCCATGCAGCAGCTTGCGCGCAGCCAGATTGGAGAACACCACGCGGGCGATGCCATCACCGCCCGAGGCGATCAGCAGCATCGCCACCGGCGTGTTCTGCACCATCGTGTCCAGCAGAAGTTCGCGTTGCACCAGGCCCTGCCGCTGTGCACGCAGCACATCGCCCAGTTCGCGGTGTGCCTGCACCAGGTCGCCGAGCTCGTCATTGCCGGGCCAGTGCACGCCGAAGTTGTATTCGCCGTCGCGATAGCTGCTGGTGGTGCCCGCCAGGGCCCGCATCAGTGACCGCACCGGGGCGGTAGCGCGACGCAGGGTCCACCACATCAGCGACAGCAGGATCAACGCCGACACCGTGGTCACCACCCAACCATGGTCCATCCAGTAGGCCAGCAGCCACGGCAACGCGGCGGCCAGCGCCAGCACCGGCAGCAGGCGCAGGAACAGGCGGAAAGTGAACGAGCGCCGTTTCATTCGCGCGGGATACCGTGGCGGTCCATGCGCCGGTACAGCGCCTGGCGGCTCAGGCCGAGTTCGGCGGCGGCCTGGGCGATGACGCCATGGTTGCGCGCCAGTACCTCTTCGATGCGCGCGCGGTCGGGGTCATTGCCCGCACTGGGGGCCGGGCGCGGTGCGGCGGCTGCGCGCGGCAGATTGAGATCGGCCACTTCAATGCGGTTGCCGGTGGCCAGCAGTTCGGCGCGCTGGATCACGTTGCGCAGTTCGCGCACGTTGCCTGGCCACGGGTGCCGCTGCAGGGCGGCGGTGGCGGTGCTGGACAGGGGCTTGCCAGCGGTCAGGAAGCGCTCGGCCAGCGGCACGATGTCGCCCGGGCGATCGGCCAGCGGCGGCAGCACCAGTTCCACCGTGTTGAGGCGGTAATAGAGGTCTTCGCGGAAGGTGCCGTCGCGGATCATCGCCGGCAGGTCGGCATTGGTCGCGCTGACCACGCGGACCTTGACCTGGCGTTCGCGGTTGGAGCCCAGGCGCTCGAAGCGGCCGGTTTCCAGCACACGCAGCAGCTTCATCTGCCCGCCCAGCGACAGGTTGCCGATCTCATCCAGGAACAGGGTGCCACCATCGGCGGCCTCGAACTTGCCTTCGCGCGCCTTGTTGGCGCCGGTATACGCACCGGCCTCGGCACCGAACAGTTCGGCCTCGATCAGTTCCGAAGGCAGCGCGCCACAGTTGACCGCCACGAATGGACCCTTGGCCACCAGGGAATTGGCCTGGATGATCTGCGCGATCTTCTCCTTGCCGGCACCGTTCGCGCCGGTGATCAGTACCGGCAGTTCCGAGCGTGCGACCTGGCAGGCAAGAGCGATGACGCGCTCGCTGGCGGGGTCGGCGAAGACCGCGCCGCACAGGTCGTACTTCTCTTCCAGCGCATTGCGCTGGCGCAGTTCACGGCTGCGGCGCCGGTCCAGTTCGCGGCGCGCCTCGGACAGTTCCAGCAGGTTGTTGACCGTGGTCATCAGCTTGCGGTCGTCCCAGGGCTTGGCCAGGTAGTCGGCCGCACCGGCCTTGACCAGATCCACCGCGCTGCTGAGGTGGGTCCAGGCCGTCAGCAGGATCACCGGCAGATCGGGATGGCGCGCGCGGATCTGCGCGAACAGGGCCTCGCCTTCTTCGCCGGAGGTGGTGTCCTCGCTGAAGTTCATGTCCTGGATCACCAGGTCGACCGGCTGCGACTCCAGCAGGGCCAGCCCTTCGGACGGGCTCTGCGCCTGCAGGGTGTCGATGTCGTGCAGGGAGAACAGCACGTCCAGCGCGGTACCCACGCTGGCGTTGTCGTCGATGATCAGGATCGCAGGCATCAAGCGGTTCTGCAGAAAGGGATGGGCGGCGCCGTTGGAGCCGTTCGTGTCCACGCACCGGGAGAGCCCGGCGCCACCCATCAAGCATAGCCAAACCCGTGGCTGTGCAGGAGCGGCCCTCGGGGAAGGCCGGAGGCCGGGCCATCGACACGGCCCGGCCTGTCTGGAGCGGAGCCTCAGGTGCCCCGGGTGGCGACCGCCGGCGGGACAGCCGCAGCCCGGCGGGCCGGGCCGAACACGGCGATCTGGCCCAGTGCCCACAGCAGCAGTGCACCCAGCGGCAGGTACAGCAGCGGCATGCGCGGCAGCTCGTACAGATTCATCAAGGCCAGATTGATCGCGTAGGCCGCCAGCATGCCCAGCACGATGCCCAGCGTGGCCAGCAGGAAGTTCTCGGTCTGGAAGTAGCGCAGGATCTGCCCGCGGGTCGCGCCCAGCGCACGGCGGATGCCGATCTGCTTGCTGCGCTGCTGCACCCAGAAGCTGGCCAGGCCGATGATGCCCAGCGCGGTGACCACCAGCAACGAGACGCAGACGGTGATCAGCAGGCCGACCATCGCGCGGTCGTTCTTGAAGTAGTCCTTGCGCTGATCCTCGTAGGTCTCCTTCTCGCGCACCAGTCGATTGGGGTCATTGCGTTCAAGCGCGGCGATCGCACCCTTGAGTACTTCCTCGCGCCGTTCCGGGGCGGTACGCAGCACATAGGGGCCCTGGGTGAAATCAGTTCGCACCGGCAGCACCATCGACAGCGTGGTGTTGTTGTTGTAGTCGGTGGGCGTTGCCAGTGCGGCGACGATGCCGACCACGTGCAGCGGCTGCTTGCCCATGTAGAACGTCTTGCCCAGTGCATTCTCGCCCGGGTACAGCTTGTCAGCGAGGGTGCGGCTGATGATCACCGAGGACGCCGTATTGGACGAGGCGTTCTTCTGTGCGTCCTCGAAGTTGCTGTACTCGCTGGACTGGAAGTCACGGCCGGCGGTCAGCTGCAGTCCAAGCGTGGGCAGTCCGCCTTCGCCGAACATGTACATGGTGACGAAGGCGGTCGGACGCTCCTGCTCCTGTTTAAGCGAAACGCTGGTATTGGAGGAGTTCGGGCGGAACGGCAGCTGGTTGACCTTGGCTGCGGCAGTCACGCCGGGCACCGCACGCAGGGCAGACAGGTCTTCCAGAGTGCGGGACTGACCGTTGGTCTGCTTGCCGATGCCGCTGACCCGGACGAACACCAGTTCGTTCTCGGCCAGGCCGCTGGTCTGGCTGATCCGTTCCACGCGCTGGGTGACCAGGAACAGGGCGTTGCAGACGATGGCGCAGGTCAGGGCGACTTCCAGCACGATCAGGGCGGCGGCCGTCTTGTGCCGGCGCAGGGTGCTGAGGATGGGGCGGATATCCATGGGAGGTCCTCGTATTCGTGCTTACTGCGACTTGAGCTGGATGGCCGGGGTGACCTGCATCGCGCGCCAGGCGGGCAGGAAACCGGCGGCGAGACTGGCGAACAGGGTCAGGCCGATGGCCAGCAGCAGCATGCTGCCGTCCAGGTGGGCGAGATCCGCGTAGTCCACGGGTTGCTGGCGTACCGCGTACAGTCCAAGCAGGGCCAGGCCGATGCCGAGCACACCGCCGGCAACGCCGATTGCACCAGCTTCCACCAGGCACTGCAGGAAGATCTGCCCCCGGCTGGCGCCGAGGGCGCGACGCACGCCGATTTCGCCGCTGCGGCGCAGGAACTTGGCCAGCAGCAGGCCCACCGTGTTGACCAGGCAGACGCCGAGGAAGCCCAGTGCCAGCCACATCTGCAGGCGCACGTCGCTGGGCACGGCGTTCTTGAACGTCAACCACTCCATTACCGGGCGAAGCCGCACGTTGGTGGGACGCTCGAAACGCCCTGCTGCGCGCTGCTGGTCCGAGTAGTTGACCAGGTAGCTGCGGTAGTCCTCGACCTTGGCAGGGTCCAGCTCTACCCAGCACTGGATCCAGCTGCACGGCGCGCTGATCGAGTTGCTGCTGCCATCGGGATTCTCGCCAAAGCAGTTCATGTTGCCGTTGCTGCCGAACTCCAGGTCCATCGCGGTCGAGAACGGCACCAGCAGGTCTTCATCCTTGCCGTAGTTGCCGGTGGTCAGATCGAAGAAGTGGGGTTCGGGGTTCCACTTCTTCATCACGCCGATCACCCGCAGTGAATGGCCGCTCAGGCGGATCTCGCGACCCGTGCTGTCGGCACCCTGGAACAGTTTGTCGTTGATCGCTTTCGACAGCACCACCACGCGGCTGCGGCTCTCATCGTCGCTGCTGCTCCAGGCGCGCCCGTACTGCATCGGCACGTCGAACATGGGGAAGAAATCAGCCGACGTCCAGCGCGTATCCACCGAGAACGGCTTGAGCGTGCTGAGCTCCGGTTCCACCGTGCCGCCGCCCGCACTCATCATCGCCTGGCGGACGCCGCGCTTCTCGCGCAGCAGGGTCTCGGCATCGCGCCGGGTCATCTGTTCCTCAGGCTCCTCACCCGGGGTATAGCCGCCACGCGGACGCGGCTCGACCTGCACATAGAACAGGCGGTCACTCTTGCCGGGGATCGGGTCACCGGACAGCACGTGGAACACGGTCAACGTGGTCATCGAGGCGCCGATGCCGAGCGCGATAGCGATCACCATCAACGCGGTCAGTACCTTGTTGCGGCGGAAGCTGCGCACCGCCAATCGGGCGTAGTAGGCGAACATGGTCGGGCCCTCACTCGTTGACGGCGACGATGTGGCGCGGCGGGGTGGCCAGCACCGGCTCGCGCACCAGGTCGGTCACCTGGCCATCGACGATGTGCACGTTGCGCTGCGCGCGCGCGGCCAGTTCCGGATCGTGGGTGACCATCACGATGGTGGTGCCGGCAGCGTTGATCTCCTCCAGCAGTTCCATCACGCCGCGGGCCATCTGTGTGTCCAGGTTGCCGGTCGGTTCGTCGGCCAGCAGCAGGCGCGGGCTGCCGGCAAGCGCACGCGCGATGGCCGCGCGCTGCTGCTGGCCACCGGACAGTTCATTCGGATAATGCTTCATGCGCGAGCCGAGGCCGACCTGGCTCAGCGCCTTCTCGATACGTTCGCGGCGCTCGTTGGCGCTCATCTTCCGATAGCGCAGCGGCACGTCGACGTTGTCGAACAGGTTCAGGTCGGGGATCAGGTTGAAGCCCTGGAAGATGAAGCCGATCTTCTGGTTGCGCAGGCGGCTGCGGGCGTCGTCGCCCAGCGTGCTCACGTCCTGGCCGTCGAGCATGTAGGTGCCGCTGGTGAAGGTTTCCAGCAGGCCGGCGATGTTGAGGAAGGTGGTCTTGCCGGAGCCTGACGGGCCGGTGACGGCGACGAACTCACCTTCCTTGACCTGCAGTTCCAGCGAGCGCAGTGCGTGGGTTTCCACCTGTTCGGTGCGGAAGACCTTGGCGACCGAACGCATTTCGAGCATGTACATGGGGTGTCCTCTCTCCAGGATTCAGGTATCAGGTATCAGTTGACGGAGACGCGTTCGGCGTCCTTGAACAGGTCGCTGCCAGAGACCACGATGCGGTCGCCCGGCTGCACACCCGACTTGATTTCCACTTCGCCCAGGCTGCTGACGCCCAGTTCCACCGGACGCCGCACCGCAGTGCGGCCGTCCATTACGTAGGCGATGCCGTTGCCCTGTTCGACGAACGGGCCCCGCTCGACCTTGAGTACGTCCTTGCGGGTATCGAGCAGCACGCGTACCGACATCCGCTGGCTCTGGCGCAGGCCTTCCGGCTGCGCGCTGGCGAAGCGCACGCGGGCGTTGACCTCGCCGTTGACCACTTCCGGCGACACCGCACTGATCTCGCCCGGGAACGGCTTGCCGTTGCCGCCGGTCAGCTGCGCCGGCATGCCGATCGCCAGGTCGCGGGCGAAGCTCTCCGGCACCTTGATCTCGACCTCGAACTTGGACAGGTCGACCACGCCCAGCACGGGCGCATTGGCGGCCAGGTTGGTGGACTGGACGGCCTGCACCTGGCCGACCTGGCCGTCGAACGGCGCGCGCAGGGTCAGCGCGTCCACCTGGCGCTGCACCTCGGCCACCACGGCCTTCTGGCGGTCGGCCAGCAGGCGCTTGTTGCGGGCGTCCAGGTCAGCGCCCTGGCTCTGCAGGCGTGCATCGGTGGTGGCATTGGCCAGCGTGATGTCGGCCTTCTTCAGCGAGTCCTTGGCCTTGGCCAGATCGATCTGCGGTACTGCACCGCCGTCGTAACCGCGCTGGTAGCGCTGCAGGTCGCGGTCGGCGGCCTGGCGCTCGATGGTGGCCTGGTCGGTTTCCTTGCGCGACTTGGCGCGGGCCAGGGTGGCGTCCAGCGCGGCGCGGCTGGCCTCGGCTTCCAGGCCGGCCAGGGTGGCCTGCTCCTGGGCCAGCTTGCTGCGCAGTTCCGGGCTGTCGATGACCGCCAGCTCCTGGTCCTTCTTGACCACGTCACCGGCAACGACTTTCAGGTCCACGGTACCGGCCGAGATGGCGTACAGGATCGGACTGTTGGCGGCAATCACCCGACCGTCGGCGGCGATGTCGCGGACCAGGTCACCGCGCTTCACTTCGGCGATGCGCACGCGGCTGCTGTCGTAGGAGCGGCTGGCGTTGGACCAGGCGTACACGGCCCAGCCGATGCCGGCCAGCAGCGCGATGGCGCCCAGTGCCGGCCAGCGGTAACGCTGCCAGTTGGCTCGGGTGGTGCCGGCCGGGGCGGAGGAAACGATCTGGTCCTGTGCGGAGGTGTCGCGGATCATCGGGTGCGTGCCTGACGGTGGTAGTGGGTACCAAGCACGTAGCGTGCCAACTTTATTTCCTTGTGGGTCAATGGGTTGGGAGGCGCCCTGAAGTGTCCGGGTGTCCGCGGACACCTTTCCGGACACTTTCATTAAGCGGACAGGAGGGGGAGCGCGGGCCCGCGGGCTAGAATGCGGCGATCGTCTTCAAGGAAACGCGTGACATGTGTGGAATCGTGGGTGCGATCGCTGATCGCGACGTAGTGCCGGTGCTGATCGAAGGCCTGAAGCGCCTTGAGTACCGTGGTTACGATTCCTCGGGCATCGCGGTGATCGACCATGCCGAACGGCCGGATGTGCGCCGCGTGCGTCGTACCGGCCGTGTGTCGGAAATGGCCACTGCGGCCGAGGCCGAGGGCTTCAATGCAGTGCTGGGCATCGGCCACACCCGCTGGGCCACCCACGGTGGTGTCACCGAGGCCAACGCGCATCCGCACATCAGCCACGGCGTGGCGCTGGTGCACAACGGCATCATCGAAAATCACGAGGAGCAGCGCGAGAAGCTGCGTGCCCTGGGTTACACCTTCGAGTCGCAGACCGACACCGAAGTCATCGCGCACCTGATCCATCACCACCTGAAGGACGGCGACGACCTGCTGGTGGCGCTGCAGCATACGGTGAAAGAGCTGACCGGTGCCTACGCACTGGCCGTGGTCAGCCGCGCCGAGCCGGAACGCTTCGTCTGCGCGCGCATGGGCTGCCCGCTGCTGATCGGTCTGGGCGAGGGCGAGAACTTCGTGGCGTCCGACGTTTCGGCCGTGATCTCGGCCACCCGCAAGGTGATCTTCCTGGAAGAGGGCGACACCGCCGAGATCCGCCGCGACGGTGTGCGCATCTTCGACGAGCACGACCAGCCGATCGAGCGCGAGGTGCACCTGTCCGACGTATCGCTGGCATCGCTGGAGCTGGGCCCGTACCGCCACTTCATGCAGAAGGAAATCCACGAGCAGCCGCGCGCGCTGGGCGACACCATCGAGGCAGCGATCGATGCCGGTGGTTTCCCGGCCGAACTGTTCGGCAAGAATGCCGAGGCCGTGCTGTCAGGCATCGAAGGCGTGCAGATCATCGCCTGTGGCACCAGCTATTACGCCGGCCTGACCGCGCGCTACTGGATCGAAGCCATCGCCGGCCTGCCGTGCAGCGTGGAGATTGCCAGCGAGTACCGCTACCGCGCCGCCTATGCGAACCCGAAGCACCTGATCGTCACCATCTCCCAGTCCGGCGAAACGCTGGATACGATGGAAGCGCTGAAGTACGCCAAGTCGCTGGGCCACAAGCACACGCTGTCGATCTGCAATGTGCCGGAAAGCGCGATTCCGCGCGCCAGCGAGCTGGTCTGCTACACCCGTGCCGGCGCCGAGATCGGCGTGGCGTCGACCAAGGCCTTCACCACCCAGCTGGCCGCACTGTTCCAGCTGACCGTGGTGCTGGGCAAGCTGCATGGCCGCATCGACGCGGCGCAGGAAGCGGACTACCTGGAGCAGCTGCGCTTCCTGCCGGGGAGCGTGCAGCACGCGCTGAACATGGAGCCGCAGATCGCCGCCTGGGCCGAGCGTTTCGCGCGCAAGAGCAGCGCACTGTTCCTGGGGCGTGGCCTGCATTACCCGATCGCGCTGGAAGGCGCGCTCAAGCTCAAGGAAATCTCCTACATCCACGCCGAGGCCTATCCGGCGGGCGAGCTGAAGCATGGCCCGCTGGCGCTGGTGGACGAGGACATGCCGGTAGTGGTGATCGCGCCCAACGACAGCCTGCTGGAGAAGGTGAAGTCGAACATGCAGGAAGTACGCGCGCGCGGCGGCGAGCTGTTCGTGTTCGCCGACCAGGACAGCAACTTCAACGAGTCCGAAGGCGTGCATGTGATCCGTACGCCGCGCCATGCCGGCGTGCTCAGCCCCATCGTGCACACCATCCCGGTGCAGCTGCTGGCGTACCACACCGCACTGGCACGTGGCACCGACGTGGACAAGCCGCGCAACCTGGCCAAGAGCGTGACGGTGGAGTAACTCCGCCGGAACCGCTGGAAGCTGCATGCGAAAGGGGCCCCACGTGGGCCCCTTTCGTTTGCGCCGGTGGTCGTGCCAAGTGGGACAGCCGCCGGGTGTTCTGTCCGCTGTCGGCAGCAGGCAATCAATCTTTAATGCGCGACATCGCCTGTATTCAGCGGCGGTTTCAGCCGCGGTGCCATTCTCTGAATCGTCAGTTGGTTCCCACGACGAACTGTCCTATCGATGCCGGTAGTGACCGATGGTCGCAGTCGTAGAATCGATTTGACCGAGGGCCGGGTTGAGCGGTTGAACCCACCTCGTTCGCGTTGCAGCACGTCGTCTGCCGATCCATTTCCACCGGCAGCCGGGTGCGCCAGACGTGCGCTGAAAGGTCTGTTCCCGGGGAGGGGGCGTATCGGAAGAGCACACTTTTTGACTTAGTGACCTGCACCAGGAAACAAGAATGAACGTCCGCGAACTCCTGCAATCCAAGAAAGAAGCTGTCATCACCATCGACGCCGAAGACACTATCGGTGCCGCCGCCCACAAGATGAGCGCGAACAAGATCGCTGCGCTGGTGGTGATGAAGGACGATGCCCCGGTCGGCATCATTTCCGAGAAGGACATCGTGCGCACCCTGGCCGACGACGGCCCGCAGGCCGGCCGCCGGGTGATCTCCAGCCTGCCGTCCACCGGCCTGGAAGGCATTGCGCCGGAAGCGACCCTGAAGCAGGCCATGTCGCTGATGACATACTCGCGGCGCCGTCATCTGATGGTCACCGAAGGCACCCTGCTGGTGGGCATCCTCAGCCTGGGCGACATCGTGAAGAACCTGCTGGGCGAGCTGGAGCTGGAAAAGGCCGTGCTGCAGGACATCTACATGGCCGCCCACTGAGGGCTGGACCCTTGGATGCAGAGAAGCCGGGCATTGCCCGGCTTCTTCGTTCACGGCTTCGGTGATATCAGAAAGTGACCTTCACCGAATCGGCGCTGTAGTTCGCCGGACCGTGATAGACCACTTCGATGTTGTTGCCATCCGGATCGAGCACAAAGGCGCCGTAGTAGCCGGGATGGTAGGGGCGCTCGCCGGGCGCGCCGTTGTCCTTGCCTCCGGCGGCGATGGCCGCGGTGTGGAAGGCATCGACGGTGGCGCTGTCGCGTGCCTGGAAGGCCAGATGGTGGCGCCCGGTCAGCTGGCCGGCGGCGGCCTCGCTGCTGGCGCTGGAAATGAACAGCTCATCGGCCCAGAAGTAATCCTCGCCTTCGCCGGCGATCGGGATGCCGATCGTATCGAACACCGCCTGGTAGAAGCGCCGGCTGGCGGCCAGGTCGCGCACCACCAGCTGGATGTGGTCGATCAGGCGGCCACGGTGCAGTTCCATCGTTTCCATACGAACCTCGCAAAAAAGGGGACGGAGGGGATTAAGTCGCTTCCAGCCAATAGTGCCAGAAACGACTTAATCCCCTCCGTCCCCTTTTTGGGTCAGACGTTGGCGATGATCTCGACCCAGTAGCCGTCCGGGTCCTTGATGAAGGCCAGGTTCTTCATGCGGCCGTCGGTCAGGCGCTTCTGGAAGGTCACGCCCAGGTCCTCGAAGTGCTGGCAGGCGGCTTCGATGTCCGGCACGGACACGCAGATGTGGCCGAAGCCGCGCGGGTCGCTGTTGCCGTCGTGGTAGACCGCGCCGTCCTGGGTTTCGGTGCCGTGGTTATGGGTCAGTTCCAGCACGCCCGGCAGGCCGGCCATCCACACGCGGCGCTGGCTGTCGTCTTCCGGCACCACCGCGCCGGCCGGTACGTAGGCCAGGAAGTACAGGCTGAACTGGGCTTCGGCGAAGTCGCGCTTGTCGATCAGCTGGTAGCCGAGCACGCGGGTGTAGAAGTCCAGCGAGGCGGTGATGTCCTTCACCCGCAGCATGGTGTGGTTGAACACGAAGCCGGTGGTCTCAGCCGGGGCCTGGGCGGCGACGCCGGGGACATCGCGCAGGGCGGGAATGGTCATGGGGGAGGTCCTTCAGACAGGGCCGTTGCTGGCCGGATGGGGCCATTCTACCGGCCGTCACCTGACGGCACCGCGACGTACAATGGGCGGATCGCACCGTTCCGTTCTGAGCATTGCCCGCCATGTCGCAGCGTGAATGGGTGGCTGCCGCCATCCGCAAGATCGAAGCCGATTTCAACCGTTCCGCCGATACCCACCTTATCCCGCTGGCGCTGCCCGGGTTCGCGGGCATCGATGTGTACCTGAAGGATGAATCGAGCCATCCCACCGGCAGCCTCAAGCACCGGCTGGCGCGCTCGCTGTTCCTGTATGCGTTGACCAACGGCTGGCTGCGCGAAGGACGGCCGGTGATCGAGGCCTCCAGCGGCTCGACCGCCGTCTCCGAAGCCTATTTCGCGCGCCTGCTGGGGGTGCCGTTCATCGCGGTGATTCCGGCCACGACCTCGCCGGAGAAGATCGCCGCCATCGAGTTCCACGGGGGCCGCTGCCACCTGGTCGAGCGCGCCTGCGAACTCAACGGTGAATCGGAGAAGCTGGCGCGCGAAACCGGTGGCCACTTCATGGACCAGTTCACCTATGCCGAGCGGGCGACCGACTGGCGCGCCAACAACAACATTGCCGAGTCCATCTTCAAGCAGATGGCCGAGGAGCCCAGCCCGGTTCCGGAATGGATCGTGTGCAGCCCCGGTACCGGCGGTACTGCGGCCACGCTGGGCCGCTATGTCAGCTACCGCCGGCACGACACCCGCATCCTCTGTGCAGACCCGGAAGTGTCGGTGTTCTTCGACGGTTACCAGGCCGCCGTGGCCGGTGAGCAGGACTGGCGTGGCCTGACCTGCAGTGGTGGTTCGCGCGTGGAAGGCATCGGCCGGCCGCGGGTGGAGCCGAGCTTCATCCCGACCAGCGTCGATGCGATGGTGAAGGTGCCCGACGCGCTGAGCCTGGCCGCGATGCGCCATGTCAGCCGCCAGCTCGGCCGCCGTGTCGGTGGCTCCACCGGCACCAACTTCATCGGTGTGCTGCAGGCCGCGCAGTGGATGCGAGACGCGGGCCACCAGGGCAGCATTGTCAGCATCCTGTGCGACAGTGGCGAGCGCTACGCGCAGAGCTATTACGACCCGGCGTGGTACGCGCGCCAGGGCATCGATGTCGACGGCGCCGATGCACAGCTGGCAGCGGCGGTGGCTGGGCAGGGACTGCCCGAACTGCCGTGGTGCAGCCTGGAAGCGTTGTAGCCGGCAGGCGTTTCCGCCGGGCCATGCCCGGCGAGCGCAGCGGTGTGTCGTACCCCGATCAATACCCCGCCGCGGTGAACGCATCCAGCACTGCATCTCGCAGCGCATCGGGCAAGGCCTCGATGTCCATCGCGCGATCATCCAGATGCAGGCTTGGGTCCAGGATGCTGGCACGGCCCTGGGCCAGCGCCTGCAGCCACAGCAGCACGCAGATCACGAACTCGCGCTCATGGCCCAGCCGTAGCTGGCTGGCGCCACGTTCGATCACCTCGAACGGGTACCACTCCTGGGCATCGTTGAACATGCCGCCCTGCTGCAGCACTGCCTGCAGTTGCTGCAGGTGACGCGGGGCGTCGTCGCCGGCATCGCACAATGCGGCGATCCAGGTCAGTTCGGCCGGGCTGGCAGACAATGCCAGTGACCGGGCCGGTGAGGCGGATGCAACTGCAGCCAGACCTTCCATGTAGGGCCTCGTTCGGTGCGTACCGCTGCGGACTCCCCCGCAGCCAGAGCTTCAGCGCGGGACCGTAAGGCCGACGTGAATGCCGGGCCGTGCCCCCTTGTCAGCCCCGCCTGCCAGCGCCATATCTTGCATGCTGCCCGCCCGCCGGGCCCGTACCCTGGAGATCTACCGTGACCGTTGCCAACCCCCTGCTCGATTTTTCCGGCCTGCCGCGCTTCGAGGCCATCCGCCCCGAGCACGTGGCGCCGGCGCTGGACGTGCTGCTGGCCGAGGCCGAAGCCGCCGTCAGCGCGGCCGAGCAGGTGCAGCCGGTGCGCTGGGAGACCTTCGTTGCCCCGCTGGACGATGCCACCGAGCGGCTGTGGCGCGCCTGGGGCCTGGTCGGCCACCTGCAGGGCGTGGTCAACACCCCGGAACTGCGTGAGGCCTACAACAGCAACCTGCCGCGGGTGACCCGCTTCGCCAGTGCGCTGGGCCAGAACCTGGCGCTGTACCGCCAGTACCAGGCACTGGCCGCCAGCGCGGAGGCCGCGGGCTTCGACGAGGCCCAGCGCAAGGTGCTGGACAACACGCTGCGTGACTTCCGCCTTGGCGGTGCCGAGCTGGCGCCCGAGGCACAGCAGCGCTTCGCGGCGATCAAGGAGGAGCTGTCGGCACTGTCGGCGAAGTTCTCGCAGAACGTGCTCGACGCTACCGACGCGTGGTCGCTGATCATCGAGGACGAAGCGCGACTGGACGGCCTGCCGGAGGACGTGAAGGCCGCCGCGCACGCTGCGGCGGAAAAGGAGGGCAAGTCCGGCTGGAAGCTGACCCTGCAGATGCCGTGCTACCTGCCGGTGCAGACCTGGGCCGAAGACCGCGACCTGCGCGAGATCCTGTACCGCGCCAGCGCGCAGCGTGCATCCGAATTCGGCGATGACGCGCTGGACAACAGCAGCAACATCGACCGCACTCTCGCCCTGCGCGCGGAGCTGGCCGCGCTGCTCGGCTTCGCTTCGTACGGCGATTATTCGGTGGCGACCAAGATGGCGCAGGACCCGGCCGAAGTGCTGGGTTTCCTGCGCGACCTGGCCGCACGCGCCAAGCCGTTCGCCGCCAAGGATCGCGCCGAACTGGAGCAGTTCGCGCGCGAACAGTTGGGCATCGAGACACTGCAGGCCTGGGACCTGGCATTCGCCGCCGACCGCCTGAAGCAGGCGCGCTACAGCTATTCCGAGCAGGAGGTGAAGCAGTACTTCACCGAACCGAAGGTGCTGGGCGGCCTGTTCTCGGTGATCGAGCAGCTGTACGGCCTGCGCGTGCAGGAGGACAGTGCGCCGGTCTGGCATGAAGACGTGCGCTTCTTCCGCCTGGTCGATGCGCAGGGCGCACTGGTTGGCCAGTTCTACCTGGACCTGTACGCACGCGAAGGCAAGCGTGGCGGCGCGTGGATGGATGATTGCCGCAACCGTCGCGTGCGCGCCGACGGCAGCGTGCAGACCCCGCTGGTCTACCTGGTGTGCAACTTTGGCCGTGGTGCCAACGGCAAGCCGGCGACCTTCAGCCACAACGAAGTGACCACGCTATTCCATGAGATGGGCCATGGACTGCACCAGCTGCTGACCCGCATCGGCGAGCTGGGCGTGGCCGGCATCAACGGCGTGGAATGGGACGCGGTGGAGCTGCCCAGCCAGTTCATGGAGAACTTCTGCTGGGAATGGGAGCACCTGCAGGCGATGACCGCACATGTGGACAGTGGCGAGCCGCTGCCGCGCGCGCTGTACGAGCGCATGCTGGCTGCACGCAACTTCCACAGCGGCATGGCCACCGTTCGCCAGCTGGAGTTCGGCCTGTTCGACATGCTGCTGCACAGCCAGTTCGAACCGGCGCAGGACAGCGTGCTGGCACTGCTGGACCGCGTGCGCGCGGAAGTGGCCGTGAACCACCCGCCGGTCTGGAATCGCTTCCCGCACCAGTTCAGCCATATCTTCGCCGGTGGTTACGCCGCGGGTTACTACAGCTACAAGTGGGCCGAAGTGCTCAGCGCCGATGCCTACGCCGCGTTCGAGGAAGCGCCGCAGGCACTGGCTGAAACCGGTGCACGCTTCCGCGATGAGATTCTGTCGCGTGGTGGCAGCCGCCCGGCGGCGGAGAACTTCAAGGCCTTCCGCGGCCGCGCGCCGCAGATCGACGCGCTGCTGCGCCACTCGGGCATGGCGTAAGGTGTTTGGTAGGTGCCAACCTTGGTTGGCACGTTACCGTTATCCACGCATGGCGTGGATCTACCGGAATGTTCGGACATGGCGTAACGCCTTGGTTGGCGAAAAGCCCAGGCCAACCAAGGTTGGCCTCTACCGGGCGTCGCGCCTTGGGGTCATTCGGCGTAGATCATCTTCCGGGTCATGCCGCCGTCCACGATGAAGTCCTGGCCGGTGGTGAAACCGGACAGCGACGACAGCAGGTACACCGCCAGTGCACCGATGTCTTCGGGGCGGCCGACCCGGCCGACCGAGTGTTGCGCATGGTCGATGGCTGAGAATTCAGGCGCGTGGCGCCGTGAGGGTGCCTGCCACGCAGTGGTGCCGATCCAGCCGGGGCTGATGCTGTTCACCCGCACCGCCGGGCCGGCGCTGATCGCAAGTGCATGGGTGAAGGCCACCAGCCCACCCTTGGCTGCCGCGTAGGCTTCGCTGTGTGCTTCGGATTGCCAGGCGCGGGTGGAGGCGATGTTGATGATCGCACCGGCGGCGCTGGCGGTCAGTGCTGGCAACGTGTGCTTGCTGCACAGGAATGCACCGTGCAGTGACGACAGCCGGCGCTGCCACTCGTCCCAGTCCATATCCTGCAACCCCGTGCCGTGTGGACCGGCGATGCCCGCGTTGTTCACCAGTCCGTCGATACGGCCGAAACGCTGCTGGGCCACGGCGATGAAGTCGCGCACGCTGGCTTCGTCGGTGATGTCCAGGCGCTGGAACGCGGCATCCTCGCCGCGCTGCCATTCCGCCAGACACGCTTCTCCGGCCTCCACGTCCAGGTCGCCGATCAGCACGCGTCCACCGGCACCAAGTACGGCCTGGGCAATACCACGGCCGATGCCGTTGGCACCGCCGGTGACCAGCACAACCTTGCCCGACAGTGGCGCGGCCGGCCATGCGGCGATCGGCGGTACTTTGCTCACGTCAGGTCTTCGCCGCGCAGGCGGCGATGCCAGCCGTCCACACCGATGCGGTCCAGGGTCTGGATGTTGCGCTCGACGATCACGTCCGGGTCCGGATAGACATCCACCGCGCGTGCCACGCTGTCTTCGCGCAGCAGGTGCAGGGTGGGGAAGGGTGCGCGGTTGGTGTAGTTGCTGGCGTCGTCCGCGGCCACGCCATCGAACTGATAGTCCGGGTGGAAGCTGGCCACCTGCAGGATGCCCTGCAGGTCCAGTGCCTCGATCGCCGCATCGGCGTTGTCGAGGAAATCGTTGTAGTCGAGGAAATCGGTCAGCACCTGCGGATGCACGATCAGCGTCGTGTCGATCTGCTCGGCCGGCGTATCGCGCAGCAGCACCAGCTCCTCGGCCAGCTGTTCAACCAGCGCTTCCGGCGTGGTCGCATCGCTGAGCACGATGCGGACCTGGTCCTTCACGTACACCGCCTTGGCGAACGGGCACAGGTTCAGGCCGATGACGATGCGCTCCAGCCACAGGCGGGTGGCGGCGATCGGGTCATCGGTGGGCAGGTGGGAATCGGTCATGGCGGGCACGTGGGCTGGCGGGGCCGCCATTGTAGGCAGTGTGCCGGTGCTGCGCTGTCCACTGTGCAGGAACTGGACAGTGGCGAAGCTGGAAATTCCTGAAGATTCAAACCGTTGCGCGCTACCGATGGATGGCCGATTGCCAGTCCGGGGCGACGGGCGTGGAATGGATGCACGACACAGGAGGACACCCATGACTGCATCTTCCCCGTGGCTGCCGGACGCCCTCTGGGCCGGCGCCTTCTTTGATGGCCACTGGCAGGCTGCCCCGCAACGGCACCCGGTGATTGAACCGGCCACTGGCCGGGAGCTGGGCGAGATCGGCCTGGCCGACCCGGCGCAGATCGCGCGTTCGGCGGCTGCCGCGGCACAGGCGCAGCAGGCTTGGGCGGCGGCGCCCTACGAACAGCGTGCCGACGTGCTGCGCAAGGCCGCGCGTCTGGCCGAAGAGAACATCGACACCCTGGTCGAGTGGCTGGTGCGCGAAAGCGGCTCGACCCGCCTGAAGGCCGGCTTCGAGGCCAAGGTGACGATCAAGGCGCTGCACGAGGCCGCCGCACTGCCGTCGCGCAGCACGGGTGAGATCCTGCCCTCCGAGCCGGGCAAGCTGAATCTGGCGCGGCGCCGCCCGCTGGGTGTGGTCGGGGTCATTTCGCCGTTCAACTTCCCGCTCTACCTGGCGATGCGTGCGGTGGCCCCGGCGATCGCGCTGGGCAACGCTGTGGTTCTCAAGCCGGACCCGCGTACGGCAGTGTGTGGTGGCGCGGTGATCGCACGCCTGTTCGAGCAGGCGGGCCTGCCGGCAGGCGTGCTGCACATGCTGCCCGGCGATGGCGCGGCCGGGGCCGCGCTGACCAGTGACCCGCACGTGGCGATGATCCAGTTCACCGGTTCCACCGCCGCCGGGCGCAAGGTCGGCGAAGCGGCAGGCAAGCACCTGAAAAAGGTTTCGCTGGAGTTGGGTGGCAAGAATTCGTTGATCATCCTGGACGATGCGGACCTGGACCTGGCGGTGGCCAACACCGCGTGGGGCGTCTACCTGCACCAGGGCCAGATCTGCATGGCGACCGGCCGTGTGCTGGTGCACCGGAAGATCCACGACACGTTCCTGCAGAAACTGGTGGCCAAGGCCAACGCGCTGAAGGTAGGCGACCCGGCACGTGAGGACGTGGCGATCGGCCCGCTGATCAATGCCGGCCAGCGCGACCATGCTGCACGCGTGGTCGAGCAGGCGGTGCAGGCCGGTGCCACGCTGGAAGCGGGCGGCACGCACCGGGAGCTGTTCTTCGCACCCACCGTGCTCGGCAACGTTGCGGCCGACAATCCGGCCTTCAGCGAGGAGATCTTCGCGCCGGTAGCGGTGGTGGTGCCGTTCGACGATGACGACGAAGCCGTGCGCCTGGCCAACGACAGCGAGTACGGGCTGTCGATGGCGATCGTGTCCAGCAACGTCGGCCGCGCGCTGAAGATCGGCGAGCGCCTGCGTACCGGTCTGCTGCACATCAACGACCAGACCGTGAATGACGAGGTGATCAACCCCTTCGGCGGCGTCGGCGCGTCCGGCAACGGCACCAGCATCGGTGGCCCGGCCAACGGCGAGGAGTTCACCCAGTGGCAGTGGTTGACCGTCAAGGGCGAAGCGCCCGCTTACCCGATCTGATCGAAGGAGCCATCACGATGAACGACAACAACGCAACGCGTGAGATCACCGCCGCCGTGGTACGCGGCAAGGAGCAGCCCTTCGTCATCGAGCAGGCGACGCTGCGCGGTCCGCAGGACGACGAGGTGCTGGTGAAGGTGGTGGCCACCGGCCTGTGCCATACCGACCTGATCGTGCGCGATCAGTACTATCCGGTGCCGCTGCCGGCGGTGCTGGGCCATGAGGGGGCGGGCATCGTCGAAGCGGTTGGCCCGAACGTGCGCGACCTCAAGGCGGGGGATCACGTGGTGCTGACCTACGGCGCCTGTGGTCACTGCAATCCCTGCCGGGGTGGACACGGTGCTTACTGCAGGGATTTCTTCGCCCTGAACTTCGGTGGCGATGATGGCCACGGCCATACCGCGATCACCGATGCGCAGGGCCAGCCGCTGCACGATCACTTCTTCGCCCAGTCCTCGTTTGCCACCTACGCGCTGGCCCGAGAGATCAATGCGATCAAGGTGCCTGATGACGCACCACTGGAACTGCTGGGCCCGCTGGGGTGCGGCATCCAGACCGGTGCCGGTGCGGTGCTCAACTCGCTGCAGGTGCGGTCGGGCAGCAGCTTTGCAAGCTATGGTGCCGGTGCGGTGGGCCTGAGCGCGGTGATGGCGGCCAAGGTGGCCGGGGCCACCACCATCATTGCCATCGACGTGGTGCCTTCGCGCCTGGAGCTTGCTCTGGAGCTGGGGGCCACCCACGTGGTCAACAGCCGGGAGACCGATGTGGTCGAGGCGGTGCGTGCGATCACGGGTGGGGGTGCTGACTTCGCGCTGGAATCGACCGGTCGTCCGGACGTTCTGTCCGCTGGCGTCGAGGCGCTGGGTGGGCTGGGCATGATGGGCGTGGTCGGTGCGCCGAAGCTGGGCACCACCGCCAGTTTCGATGTGAACAACCTGCTGCTCGGCGGTCGCAGCATCCGCGGCATCGTCGAGGGCGACAGTGTGCCGCAGGTGTTCATTCCGCAGCTGGTGACCCTGTTCCAGCAGGGACGCTTCCCGTTCGACAAACTGGTGAAGTTCTATCCGCTGGAACAGATCAACCAGGCCGCCGAAGACAGTACCCGTGGCATTACCCTGAAGCCGGTGCTGCGCATCGCGGCGTAGTTTCCCTTGTTGGTAGTGCCGGCCGCTGGCCTGCATGGGGCAGATCCGTTTTCCATAACGGCTCTGCCCCTTTGTTTGAACGCGTCTTGAAACGGAAACGCTCCGTTGCCGAGACGTAACATGGCGTTGCCGCTGGCGGGTGTACGCTGCGTCCATGATGGCCACGACAGTCGGGCAGCAACAACTGGTGGCGGCACGTGCCGCTTTCGCCGACGGCGATGCGCGCTCATTGGGCGTGTTGCCGCTGCCGCTGCAGCAGTCATGGCTGCGTTCGCGCGCGGCGGGCCTGCAGCCGGGGCAGGAGCCGGACTATCGGCCGCTGCTGGGCGATGGCCGCCATCTGTCCCATCCCGATGACCGGCGCCTGGCGCGTTGCGTGCAGCCGGAGCTGGAACAGCTCTGGGCGGCCTTCGGTGGGCGTGGCTGGACGATGTTCTGCGCCAACTGCGACGGCATGGTGATCGCCCAGCAGGCCCACGGGCTGGAAGATGCTCCCTTGCTGCGGCCGATCCAGGTCGGGCGACAGCTGGGCGAGACCGAGATCGGCACCACCGCGCCAGCGGTCAGCCTGGCCGACGATGTGCCGGCACTGGTGCGCGGCAACGAACACTACCTGCAGCGGTTCGCGCCGGTGTTCTGCCTGAGCGAGCCACTGCACGATCTCGACGGTCGGGTCTGCGGAGTGATCGACATCACCGGTCTTGGCGAGCGCGATCCCGCGCTGCTGCAGGGCTATTTCCGGCAGGCTGCGCTGGCTAGCGAAAATCGCTTGTTCCACAGCCTCACTGACGTGCACCTGCTGGCCGTGCAACATGATCCGCGCTGGCTGGCGTCACCGCTGCAGGGGCTGCTGGCGGTGCAGGAGGATGGCCAGCTGCGTGCAGCCAACCGCGTTGCACGGCGCCTGCTGGGCCTGCCACGGCGCGGGCCGTTGCCGCTGCTGGGTCTGGAAGCGCTGTTTTCCGGTGCCAGCGCGGCGCAACGGCGTCGGCTGCTGCAACCGGGCGCAGCGCATCGGGTCCGGCTGGGCGAGGGCAGTGCGGTCTACCTGCAGCGTCTGCAGGGGCCGCGGGGCGCGACGCACCGGTCTACTGTGCGGAGCACCCCGGCAGATCCAGGCGCGCCGCTGCTGCGTGACCAGCAGCGTGAGGCCGCGCGTCGCGCGGCCCAGGCCGCTGACGGCAACCTCAGCCTGGCCGCACGCCAGTTGGGAATCTCGCGCACCACGCTGTACAAGCTGCTGCGCGATTGACCGCGTAGTCCACCGGGCAGGGCCCGGCGGGGGCATCAGTCGCGGAAGTTGTTGAACTGCAGCGGCAGCTCGAACTTGCCGGCCTTGAGCACGGCGATGGCGTCCTGCAGATCGTCGCGCTTCTTGCCCTGCACGCGCAGCTTGTCGCCGTTGATCTGGCTTTCCACCTTCAGCTTGGCGTCCTTCAGTGCCGCCGCGATCTTCTTGGCGATCTTCTGCTCGATGCCCTGCTTGACGGTGATCTTCTGCCGGGCCTGGGCCAGGTTGGTTTCGATGTCGCCGAACTCCAGGCTGAGCACGTCGATGCCGCGCGCGGCCAGGCGTGCGCGCAGGATGTCGTTCATCTGCTTGAGCTGGAACTCGGTCGGCGCAGTCTGGTTGATGACATCGCCATCGCGTTCGAACTTGGCGTCCACGCCCTTGAAGTCGAAGCGGGTGGCCAGTTCGCGGTTGGCCTGGTCGATGGCGTTGGTCAGCTCGTGGGTGTCGACTTCGGACACGACGTCGAAGGAAGGCATGGGCGAGGCTCCGCAGGATTCAGTGGTGGCCATTCTATCGTGCCGGCCTGCATGCCCGCTTTGTAGAGTCGAGCCATGCTCGACTGGCTCCCTCCCTTGTAGCGCCGAGCCATGCTCGGCGGCTTTGTGAAGAGCAGTCGAGCAAGCTCGACTCTACAAAACGGCCAGTCGAGCAAGCTCGACTCTACAAACCGGTGCTGTCGGCGATAATGGGCCATGAATGTGCAACGCTCCCCTTCGCGTGCGGTGGCCTGGATGGTCGCTGCGGTCGCCTGTTTCTCGCTGATGGATGCTGGCATGAAGCAGCTGTCGGCCAGCTATCCGACCCTGGAAGTGACCTTCCTGCGTGGTGCGGCTTCGTTGCCGTTCGTGCTGGTCTGGGTGCTGGTCAGCGCCGGCCCGCGCTCGCTGATCCCGCGCCGCTGGGGCCTGCACCTGCTGCGTGGTGGGCTGGGCATGGCGATGATCGGCTGCTTCGTGTTCGCCCTGCGTGACCTGCCGCTGTCCACCACCTACACCATCTATTTCGTTGCCCCACTGCTGATCGCCGCGCTGTCGGTGCCGTTGCTGGGTGAGCGGGTTGGCCCGCGGCGCTGGGTGGCCATCGGCATCGGCCTGGTCGGCGTGCTGGTGGTGCTGCGGCCGGGCGTGGACGGCTTCATTTCGGTGCCGGGGCTGATGGTGCTGGCCGCGGCCACTGCGTATGCCGTGGCGGCGATCACGGTCAGCCTGCTCACCCGCACCGATACCTCGCAGTCGATGGTGGTCTGGTTCCTGGTGATCATGGCCATCGGTGCCGGCCTGCTGGCCCTTCCCGGCTGGGTGCCGCTGCAGCTGGCGCATGCGCCGCTGATCGCCGGCATGGGTCTGGCTGGGGCGCTGGGCCAGATTGCCCTGACCAAGGCATTCCAGCTGGGCGAGGCGTCGATGATCGCGCCGTTGGAGTACAGCGGCCTGGTGTGGGTGATCGGCTGGGACCTGGCCTTCTGGGGCCAGCTGCCGGACAGCTATACCTGGGTGGGCGCGGCGATCATCGTCGCCTCGGGGCTGTACCTGCTGCACCGTGAGCGGGTGAACCGGCAGGAACCGCCGAAGCCGCTGGATCATCCCTGAGCCGGGGTAGTGCCGGCCGCTGGCCGGCAACTCCTTGCCTCGGAGGGATCGCTGCAGGTGCCGGCCAGCGGCCGACACTACCGGGTGCGGGCGACTTAGAACCAAAAGGAATAACATTCTGGCCCATGGCGCGGGCGCGCGACCGCTTGCGCTGGTAGGCTGCACGCCCCCTTCCGTCACCCAGCCGGTGAGCCACGCCCGTGATCGAGTTCCAGCGCCTGCACAAATCCTATGCCGTTGCCGGCCGCGCAGTCAGCGCGCTGCAGCTGCTGGACCTGACCATCGAGGCCGGTGAGGTATTCGGCATCATCGGCCATTCCGGCGCCGGCAAGTCGACCCTGATCCGCATGATCAACCGCCTGGAAGAGCCCAGCGGTGGTCGCCTGCTGATCGGTGGCGAGGATGTCACCGCACTGGATGCGGACGGCCTGCGCGCGCTGCGCCGGCGCATCGGCATGATCTTCCAGCACTTCAACCTGTTGTCTTCGCGCACGGTGGCCGGCAACGTTGCCTTCCCGCTGGAGCTGGCGGGCACGCCGAAGGCGGAGATCGATGCACGCGTGGCCGAGCTGCTGCAGACCGTGGGCCTGGAGGCGCACGCGCAGAAGTACCCGGCACAGCTGTCCGGTGGGCAGAAGCAGCGCGTCGGCATCGCCCGTGCGCTGGCGACACGCCCGCAGATCCTGCTGTGCGACGAGGCCACCAGTGCGCTGGACCCGCAGACCACCGCCTCGGTGTTGTCGCTGCTGTCGAAGATCAATCGCGAGCTGGGCCTGACCATCGTGCTGATCACCCACGAGATGGATGTGATCCGCCGTGTCTGCGACCGTGTCGCCGTGCTCGACGCCGGCCAGATGGTCGAGACCGGGCCGGTCACCCGGGTGTTCCTGCATCCGCAGCACCCGACCACGCGCCGTTTCGTCAGCGAATCGGAGCACGTGGATGAAGGCGCGCTGCATCGTGATTTCGATGCCGTCGGTGGCCGCATCGTGCGGCTGACCTTCCTCGGCGGAGACACCTACGAACCCCTGCTCGGCAGTGTCGCGCGGGAGACCGGGGTCGACTACAACATCCTGTCCGGCCGTATCGACCGGATCAAGGACACCCCGTATGGCCAGCTGGTGGTCGCCCTGGTGGGCGGTGACCAGTCCGCCGCGCAGGCCGCGTTCGTGGCTGCCGGCGTGCACGTTGAGGAGCTGCGTCGATGATCATCGCCACTGCCGGCGGATTCTTCCGCCACCTGGATGCGGGCAAGTGGGCCGACATCGGCCAGGCCACCATCGACACCCTGCTGATGCTGCTCGGTTCGCTGCCGCTGACCCTGGCCATCGGCCTGCCGCTGGGCGTGCTGCTGTACCTGTTCGGCGCGCCGCAGATGAAGCGCCGTCCGTTCGCCTACGGCGTGCTGGCGCTGGTGGTGAACCTGCTGCGCTCGGTGCCTTTCATCATCCTGATGATCGTGCTGATCCCGGTCACCCTGTTCCTGATGGGGACGTCGCTGGGGGTACGCGGTGCGATCGTGCCGCTGGTGATCGGTGCCGCGCCGTTCTACGCGCGCCTGGTCGAAACCGCACTGCGCGAAGTGGACCGTGGCGTGATCGAAGCGACCCAGTCGATGGGTGCCACCACCTGGCAGCTGGTCACCCGCGTGCTGCTGCCCGAGGCGCGCCCCGGCCTGATCGCCGGTGCGACGGTCACCACCGTGGCGCTGATCGGTTTCACCGCGATGGGCGGCGCGATTGGTTCCGGCGGCCTTGGTGACCTGGCGTTCCGCGATGGCTACCAGCGTTCGCACACCGACGTGGCCCTGGTTACCGTGGTCCTGCTGTTGGTTCTGGTGCAGCTGCTGCAGATGCTCGGCGACCGCCTGGTCGCGCATTACAGCCGCAAATGACGAGGCGCCGGGGCGCTGCCCCCGGCGTCGCCCGGTGCATCGCGGCAGCCGGCCAGCGGCCGGCTCTACCTCATTGCCTGGAAATGGCAGTGCCGGCCGCTGGCCGGCAGAACCTGCAGAACTTCGACAGTGTGCCTGTCATAGCGCCAGGCTCTGGAAGCCGCCACACCCATCAGGAATCGATATCGCCAGACTGGGACTGGCAGCACACCCCGTTCCTTGGTATGTTCCGTTCAACGTAATACGTTTTACGGAATGATCCGTTCATTCCGCTGCAAGCAGACCCGTGCCCTGTTTGAAGGAACCTGTCCACGTGCCTGGCTTTCGATCCGGCGGGCTGCCGAGCGCAAGCTGCAGCTGCTCGACTCGGCACAGACGTTGGCATTCCTGCGCAGCCCGCCCGGGAACCGACTCGAGGCGCTGTCAGGTGATCGGAGAGGGCAGTACAGCTTGCGTATCAATGACCAGTGGCGGCTGTGCTTTACCTGGACTGACAACGGTGCCGATGCCGTGGAAATTGTTGACTATCACTGAGGTGCCCGCCATGAAGCGTCCCCACAACGGCATGCGCGCCATCCATCCTGGCGAGATCCTGCGCGAAGAGTTCCTGATGCCTCTGGCGTTGAGCGTGAACGCGCTGGCAAGGGCCTTGGATGTTCCCGCAACACGGCTGCACGCCATCGTGCACGGGGAGCGCAGTATTTCGGCCGATACCGCGGCACGGCTGGCGCGACATTTTGGTGGGGATGCCGCGTCCTGGCTTGCGATGCAGGCGGCCTACGACCTCAAGACATTGCCAACGCGCAGCGAGATCGAGCGACGGGTACAGCCGCGGGCAGCGTGAATTCGGGGCGCACGGACCGAGGTCCGCGGCCACAATCCAGTCAACGCACGTTCGGTACTTCGTAGCCCAGCTTGCCGACCTGCTCCGGGTGCTGCGGCACGCGCTTGAGCTTGTCGGTGTTCACGCCGTACTCGTCACGCAGGCGCTCGGCCAGCTCCTTGTACAGGGCTTTGTCCATGTCCGGCGTACGCGAGAAGATCCAGGCCATTTCGCGGCCCGGGTAGCCGATCAGTGCCCACGAGTAATCCGGCGCTACTTCCAGCACCCTCGAATGGGTGGGCACCACGCGGTAGAACCAGGTGCGCCAGCCGTGGTTGCCACTGTCCGGGTCGACGCTGGCGCGGGCACGCACTTCCTGCAGCGGTTCGCCGAAGCCATCACGGTAGCGGTAGGTGATGCCGACCTTGTGCGCGTCGCGCAACTCGTACTCGTTGACGCTGGCGACATGGCCACGTTCGATGAAGTTCGGCACGCGGCCGATCACGTACCAGGTACCCATGAAGCGCTTCAGGTCGATCGGTGCGTCCAGGGCAGCCGCACCAGAGGCGCTGGTACGGGGCGACGGCGGCTCACTGGCGGCCACGGCGGGGCCGGCCAGGGAAAGGGCCAGCAGCGCGGCGCAGAGCGGGCGGATCGAAGTCATGCGGGAGCGGGCTCCAGTGGGCTTGCACGCGCATGGTCGACTGTGTGCACGCGATCCGTCAATGGTGTCGCAACCTGTGAGAAGGGGGTTGCCCATGCTGTGTTGCATTGTCCACCGGAGAAGCCCCATGAACGCACGTTCCGTCCGCCGCTCTGCAACTGAACGCGTCATTCTCGAGCGTGCCGACCCGCGCCTGCTGCGCAGCGTGCAGCAGCTGGCCCTGGCCGGTATGGCGCTGGTACTGGTCTGGCCGGCCGCGCGCGGCAGCAGTGCCTGGCTGGGCTGGCTACCCATGTGGCTGGTGGGCATGCCGCTGGTGGCCTGGTGGGCGTTGCTGCGCTTTCCGTTGCCGCGCCTGTCGTGGCTGCGGCTGGCGCGTCGTACCGGTGGACAGGCGCGTCGCCGTAGCGGCGGGGCGGCGCGAGGCCGTCGCGGCTCCACCGCCGCGGCCTGACCTTCGACACGGGGGCGCCCGCGGCGATCCATGCTAGCGTTCCACGGCTTATGACTGCCTGGAGCTGCAATGTCTCGACTCGCTTCCGCCTGCCTGCTGGCCGGCATGATGACCGCTGCCTCGGTGGGGACCGCCGTGGCCGCTGAAGACACCGATCGCTACGCCTGGCTCGAAGACGTCACCGGCGACAAGCCGCTGACCTGGGTCAAGGAACAGAACGCCAAGTCCGAGGCGCGCCTGGCGCAGACCCCGGCCTTCAAGCAGATGGAGACCAGCATCCGCGAGGTGCTCGACTCCGATGCCAAGATCCCCGGCGTGCAGAAGATCGGCGACTACTACTACAACTTCTGGAAGGACCAGCAGCACGAGCGCGGCCTGTGGCGGCGCACCACCCTGGCCGAGTACCGCAAGGCCTCGCCGCAGTGGGAAACCGTGCTCGACCTGGATGCGCTGAACAAGGCCGAGGGTGAGAACTGGGTCTGGCACGGCGCCGATTGCCTGCGCCCGGATTACAGCCGCTGCCTGATCGCGCTGTCGCGCGGTGGCGCCGACGCCGACGTCACCCGTGAGTTCGACCTGGCCAACAAGACCTGGATCAAGGACGGCTTCTTCCGTCCCGAGTCCAAGGGCGGCCTCAACTGGGTCGACCGCGACACCGTGTTCGTCTACACCGACTTCGGTGCGGGCTCGATGACCACCTCCGGCTACCCGCGCGTGGCCAAGCTGTGGAAGCGCGGCACGCCGATGACCTCGGCCACCGTGGTGTACGAAGGCAAGCCGGAGGACATGTACATCGCGGCGATGCACGATGACACCCCGGGCTTCGAGCGCAACCTGGTCAGCCGCACGCTGGCGTTCTACAACAACGAGCTCTACCTGCGTGGCGACGATGGCACGCTGACCAAGATCGACGCGCCGAACTCGGCCGAGAAGGGCCTGCACAAACAGTGGCTGACCCTGGAACTGCGCGATCCGTGGACCGTGGGCGGCAAGACCTACGCGTCCGGTTCGCTGCTGGCCACCAAGCTGGATGACTACCTGGCCGGCAAGCGCGACTTCGAGGTGCTGTTCACCCCGACCGCGACCACCTCGCTGGCCGGCGCCACCTGGACCAAGAGCCACCTGGTGCTGAACGTGCTGGATGACGTCAAGAACCGCCTGTCGGTGCTGACCCCGGGCGCCGATGGCTGGCAGACCAGCCGCTTCGTCGGCGCGCCGGCCTTTGGCACGCTGGCGGTGGGCGCAGTGGACAGCAACGACAGCGATGCGGTGTGGCTGACCGCCACCGACTACCTGACCCCGACCACGCTGGCTCTGGCCGAGATCGGCCAGGCGCCGGAAACGTTGAAGACCATGCCGGCCTTCTTCGATGCCAAGGGCAAGGTGATCGAGCAGCACTTCGCCACCAGCAAGGATGGCACCCGCGTGCCGTACTTCGTGGTGCACGACAAGGCAATGAAGCTGGACGGATCCAACCCGACCCTGCTGTACGGCTATGGTGGCTTCGAGATCTCGCTGACCCCGAATTACTCAGGTGGCATGGGCCGCGCCTGGCTGGAGAAAGGCGGTGTGTACGTGGTCGCCAACATCCGTGGTGGTGGCGAGTACGGCCCGCGCTGGCACCAGGCCGCGCTGAAGCAGAACCGTCACAAGGCCTATGAAGACATGGCTGCGGTGGCGCGCGATCTGGTCAAGCGCAAGATCACCAGTGCCAAGCACCTGGGCGTCCAAGGTGGCAGCAACGGTGGCCTGCTGACCGGCAACATGCTGACCCAGTACCCGGAGCTGTTCGGTGCAGTGGTGGTGCAGGTGCCGCTGCTGGACATGAAGCGCTACAGCCACCTGTTGGCCGGTGCCTCGTGGATGGCCGAGTACGGCAACCCGGATACCAGCGACTGGGAGTTCATCAAGACCTTCTCGCCGTATCATCTGTTCAACGAGAAGAAGAACTACCCGCCGGTGCTGTTCACCACCTCCACCCGCGATGACCGCGTGCACCCGGGTCATGCCCGCAAGATGGCGGCGAAGATGATCGACGCCGGCAAGGACGTGACCTACTACGAGAACATCGAAGGTGGCCACGGCGGCGCAGCCAACAACGCGCAGGCCGCACACATGTCCGCACTGGCCTACAGCTTCCTGTGGGAGCGGTTGGGCGGCAAGTAAGCAGAACGGAAAACGCCGCCCCAGGGCGGCGTTTTTCGTTGGGTTCACGTATCCACGCATGGCGTGGATCTACCTACGTATCGTGCGCTGGGTCAATAGATCCACGCCATGCGTGGATGCCGTTCGCGCAGATCGATCAGGCGCCCCAGCTCTTCAACCCGCGTGCAATCCGCGCCACCGCCTCCTGCAGCCGCGGCACTTCCTGGGTATAGGCCAGGCGCACATGCTGGTTGGCGCGATGGAAACCGAAATCCAGCCCCGGGGTGAACGCCACGTGCTCGGTTTCCAGGAAGTGCGCACAGAACGCCTGCGCGTCATCGGTGAACGCGCTGACGTCGGCGTACAGGTAGAACGCACCCTGCGGTTCCACTTCGATGCGGAAACCCAGCTCGCGCAACGCGGGCAGCAGGAAATCACGGCGCTGGCGGAACGCCTCGCGGCGCTGTTCGAAGATCGCCATCGATTCCTCGCTGAAGCAGGCCAGTGCGGCGTGCTGGGCGATGCTTGAGGCGCTGATGTACAGGTTCTGCGCCAGCTTTTCCAGGTCCGGCACCGCCGCCGGCGGCGCCACCAGCCAACCCAGCCGCCAGCCGGTCATGCCGAAATATTTGGAGAAGCTGTTCAGCACGAACGCGCTGTCATCCACCTGCAGCACGCTGGGTGCATCCAGGCCGTAGGTCAGGCCGTGGTAGATCTCGTCCACCACCAGATGGCCGCCACGCGCGTGCAGGACCTGCGACAGTGCCGCCAGTTCGTCGGCGGACAGCACGGTGCCGGTCGGATTGGCGGGGGAGGCCACCAGTGCGCCGACGCTGTCGGCATTCCAGTGCTGTTCCACCAGCGACGGTGTGAGCTGGTAAGCGGTGTCCGGGCCGACCGGCACCAGCTGTGCACCGCCTTCCACCAGGCGCAGGAAATGACGGTTGCAGGGGTAGCCGGGGTCGGCCAGCAGCCAGTGGCGGCCGGGGTCGACCAGCAGGCTGCTGGCCAGCAGCAGCGCACCGGAGCCGCCGGGAGTGACCAGGATGCGTTCGGGATCGATATCCAGCCCGTAGTGGCTGCGATAGAAGCCACTGATCGCCTGGCGCAGGGCCGGCAGGCCACGTGCGGCGGTGTAGCGGGTATGGCCGGCGGCCAATGCGGCCTGGCCGGCACGCACGACCGGTTCGGCCGTGGTGAAGTCCGGTTCGCCGATTTCCAGGTGGATCACATCGTGGCCCGCCTGTTCCAGCGCCTGCGCGCGGGCCAGCAGGGACATCACGTGGAACGGAGCGATTTCATGGCTGCGCCGGCTGTAGCCCGGCGTGTGGGGCGGGGTACTCATGTGCCCATGGTACGCCGCGCGTCCTGGTCGTGCCGGCCGCTGGCCGGCAATCACCCGCCTCTGTTTATCCCGGGGTTGCCGGCCAGCGGCCAGCACGACCCATGACGATCCGCAGGGTTGCCCGCAACCCTCCTGCAACCCAGACTCGAGCACAAGGACGCCATTGCATTGCGGCTCAAGGAGCCTTATCTCATGAAATCCACCCTCTGCCTGTTGCTTGCGAGCCTGATGACCACCACTGCCACCGCCGCCACGCCGCCCGTTCCGCCGGATGCCGCCAAGCATCCGCATGTGGTCAAGGCGCCGTTCGGCGCGACCCGCAACGACGACTATTACTGGCTGCGCGACGACAAGCGCGAGAACAAGGACATGCTGGCCTACCTGCAGGCCGAGAATGCCTACGCCGACCAGTTGCTGGCGCCGCTGAAGCCGCTGGAAGACACCCTGTACAAGGAGATCGTCGGCCGCATCAAGCAGGACGATTCCAGTGTGCCGGCACGCGAGCGTGGCTACTGGTACTACAGCCGCTTCGAGACCGGCCAGGACTACCCGATCCACGCACGCCGCAAGGGCAGCATGGATGCCGCCGAGGAAATCCTGCTGGACGTCAACACGATGGCCGCCGGCAAGGGCTACTTCAGCGTCGGCTCGATGGAAGTCAGCCAGGACAACCAGCTGCTGGCCTGGGCCGATGACGATGTCGGTCGCCGCCAGTACACCATCCGCTTCAAGGACCTGGCTACCGGCAAGGTGCTGCCCGATGTGATCACCGGCAGCTCCGGCGACCTGGTCTGGGCCGACGACAACCGCACCGTGCTGTATGTCGAGAACGATCCGGAAACGCTGCTGACCGTACGCGTGAAGAAGCACGTGCTGGGCACCCCGGCCAGTGCCGACACCGTCGTCTACGAAGAGAAGGACGACAGCTTCTACATGGGCATCGGCCGCACCCGCGACGATCGCTTCATCACCATCGGCGTGCACAGCACTGTGTCCTCGGAAGAGCGCTACGCGCCGGCCAGCGACCCGACCACGTTCACCGTACTGGCGCCGCGCCAGCGCGATGTGGAGTACGACGCTGACCACTACGACGGCCGCTGGGTGATCCGCACCAACGACGGTGCGAAGAACTTCAAGCTGGTCACCGCACCGACCGATGCGACCTCGCGCGCACAGTGGAAGGACTGGATCGCGCATGACGATGCGGTGTTCATCGAAGGCTTCGAGCTGTTCGATGCGTACACCGCCATCGCCGAACGTTCCGAGGGCCTGGAACGCATCCGCCTGCTGTTCAAGGATGGCCGCAGCGACTACGTGAAGGCCGATGAGCCGGCGTACTCGATGGGCCTGGGCGACAACACCGAGGCCGATACGCCGTGGCTGCGCTACGTCTACACCTCGATGACCACCCCCACCACCGTGTTCGAGCTGAACACCGCCACCGGCGAGCGTCGCCAGCTGAAGGTGCAGCCGGTGATCGGCTATGACGCGTCGAAGTACGAAACCGATCGTGTCTGGATCACCGCACGCGATGGCGTGAAGGTGCCGGTGTCGCTGGTCTACCGCAAGGGCTACCAGAAGGACGGCAAGGGCGCGCTGTTCCAGTACGCCTATGGCAGCTACGGCATGTCGATGGATCCGTACTTCAACCAGACCGCGGTGAGCCTGCTCGATCGTGGCGTGGTGTATGCCATCGCCCATATCCGTGGCGGCCAGGAGATGGGCCGCGACTGGTACGAGAACGGCAAACTGCTGCACAAGCAGAACACCTTCAACGACTTCATCGACGTCACCCGCGGCCTGGTCGCACAGGGCTGGGCGGCGAAGGATCGCGTCGCCGCGTCCGGCGGCAGCGCCGGTGGCCTGCTGATGGGCGCCGTGGCCAACCAGGCGCCGCAGGACTACCGGGTGATGGTGGCGCAGGTACCGTTTGTCGACGTGGTCACCACCATGCTCGACCCGACCATTCCGCTGACCACCAACGAATACGACGAGTGGGGCAACCCCGAGCAGAAGCAGTATTACGACTACATGCTGTCCTACTCGCCCTACGACAACGTGAAGCAGCAGGCGTACCCGGCGCTGTTCGTGGGCACCGGCCTGTGGGATTCGCAGGTGCAGTACTGGGAGCCGGCCAAGTGGGTGGCCAAGCTGCGTGACGACAACACCGGCCATTACCCGATCCTGTTCCGCACCAACATGGAAGCCGGCCACGGCGGCAAGTCGGGGCGCTTCCAGCGCTACCGTGAACTGTCCGAGTCGTACGCGTTCGTGCTGCAGCAGCTGGGCATCGCCCAGCCGTAATGGTGCAGGGGTGCCGGGCGTTGCCTGGCATCCCGAACCGGTATCCTTGCGGCCATGAGCCAGCCCGACCCCTCCGCATCCCGCGATGCTGCCACGCCACCGCGCGTGGTGCGTTTCCGCTGGGCGTGGTGGCTGCTGGCCTACGTCAGCCTGGGCACCGGTATCGTCGGCATCTTCGTGCCGGGCCTTCCCACCACCGTATTCATCCTGATCTCGGCCTGGGCTGCCTCGCGTGGTTCCGAGCGCCTGCACAACTGGCTGCTGCAGCACCCGCGCTTCGGCCCGGCCATTGCCAACTGGCAGGCACACGGGGCGGTCAGCCGCTACGGCAAGTGGATGGCCACGATCACCATGGCAGTGTGCGCCGGCATCATGCTGTGGTGCGTGCCGATCGCCTGGGTGAAGTGGTTCTCGATCGGCAGCATGACCGTGGTGGCGATCTGGCTGTGGACCCGGCCGCTGCCGCCGCCTGCAGATTGAACGCCTGCGGTGGTGCCGGCCGCTGGCCGGCAACCCGATCCCCTGCACCAACCGCTCAGCCGCCAATGGCTATACTCGGGGCATGAAGATCCCCCATCGAAACGCCATCCTGATTCCGCTGGCAGCGGCCTCGCTGCTGCTCCTCGCCGCTTGCGGCAACAAGGGCCCGCTGGTACTGCCGCAGAAGCCGGTGCCGGTGGAAGAAACCGTCGAACCGGTTGCCGAGCCCGCTACTGAAGCGACCCCGGCGCAGACCGAAGGCAGCGCCACGCCGGCCACGACCGTGGACCCGGCTGCACCGACCACGCAACCGGCGCCTGCACCTGCGAAGAAGGTGGGCGGCGGGAATGAGTAAGGCCGGTTCCAAGGCGCTGCGCTTCAGCAAGATGCATGGCGCGGGCAATGATTTCGTAGTGATCGACCTGCGTGACGGCACTGCGCCGCCCACGCCTGAACTGGCCGCGCGCCTGGCCGACCGCCACACCGGCGTCGGCTGCGATCAGATCCTGACTATCGAAGCGCCGCGCGCGGAAGGCTCGGTGGCGTCGTACCGCATCTGGAATGCCGACGGTTCCAACTCCGAGCAGTGCGGCAACGGCGCGCGCTGCATCGCGGCCTGGCTGGTGCGTGAGGGCAGTGCGCAGGGGGATCAGTTCGTCATCGACAGCCCGCTGGCCAGTCATGAGGTGAAGGCCCTGGGCGATGGCCAGTTCGCGGTGACCATGGGCGTGCCTGCGTTCGAGCCGGTCAACGTGCCGCTGGTGGGCTTCGCCCATGCACGCGAGGAGTACCTGCTGCCGTTGCAGGGCGAGAGCATACGCTTCGCCGCGGTGTCGATGGGCAATCCGCACGCGGTGATCGAAGTGGGCCTGATCGATGCAGCACCGGTCGAGCGCGTCGGTTCGCTGCTGCAGCAGCATGCCTCGTTCCCGCGCTCGGTGAACGTGGGTTTTGCCCAGGTGATGGGCCCGGCGCATGCACGTCTGCGTGTGAATGAACGTGGCGTCGGCGAAACCCTGGCCTGCGGCAGCGGCGCCTGCGCCGCTGCGGTGACCCTGATGCAGCGTGGCCGCCTGCAGCGCGATGCGCGCATCAGCCTGCCCGGGGGTGACCTGCGCATCCAGTGGCCGGGCGATGGCCAGCCGGTGGTGATGGCCGGCCCGACCGCATTCGTCTTCGAAGGGGAGTGGATCGCATGACCGAAACCGTCGACAAGCTCGGGGCCCATGAAGTCGCTGCGTGGTTGCGGCGACATCCCGGCTTCCTCAAGCAGTTCCCGGACCTGGCCCTGACCCTGGTGGTGCCACGCGACGACGGCCCGACCGCGTCGCTGGCCAGCTACCAGCTGGAAGTGCTGCGCGAGAAGAACCGCGAGCTGGCACGACGGTTGGCCGATCTGGGTGCCACCGCCCAGGTCAATGAACGCCTGGCAGTGCGCACGCATCAGCTGACCCTGGCGCTGATGAAGCAGGACAACGCCGCCGACACCCTGCGTGCGATGGCTGCCTCGCTGCAGGAAGATTTCGCCGGCGACCTGGTGCGATTGGTGGTGCATACACCGGTGGCCGGGCTGGAACAGGCCGACTGGCTGCAGGTGATCGCCGCCGATGATGCGCAGCTGGGCCCGTTCCGCGACTGCCTGAAGGACGGCGAGCCGATCTGCGGCCGCCTGCAGCCGGAAAAGAACGCCGTGCTGTACGGGGTGCGCAGTGAGGAAGTGCAGACCACCGCACTGTTGCCGCTGCCGGGCGTGGGCCTGATCGCGGTCGGCAGCCACGATCCGAACCGCTTCTACCCGGGCATGGGCACGCTGTTCCTGCGCATGATGGGTGATGCCCTGGCCACCGGCCTGAAGCGCTTCCCGGGCTGAGCAGGACACGACGATGAGCGCGGTTCAGGCTTTCCTGCAGCACCTGCAGGTGGAGCGGCGGATGTCGGCGCATACGCTCGATGCCTACCGCCGTGACCTGGACGCGTTGTCGGTCTGGGCCGAGCCGCGCGGTGTTGCGGTGGACGCACTCGATGCCGAGGCGCTGCGCCAGTTCGTTGCCGACGAGCACCGCAGAGGCCTGTCAGCCAAGAGCCTGCAGCGCCGCTTGTCGGCCTGCCGCAGCTTCTACGCCTGGCTGTTGAAGCATGGACGCATCGAGGTCAGCCCGGCGGCGACGCTGAAGGCGCCGCGTGCGCCGCGCCGGTTGCCGCAGGTGCTTGACGCCGACGAAGCCGTGCAGCTGGTCGAGCTGGAACCGGAAGGTGAGCTCGGCCGCCGTGACCGCGCGCTGCTGGAACTGTTCTATTCCTCTGGCCTGCGCCTGAGCGAAGTCTGCGCGCTGACCTGGCGGGATCTGGATTTCGACAGCGGCCTGGTCAACGTGCTGGGCAAGGGCAACCGCCAGCGCCGGGTACCGTTCGGCCGGCCGGCGCGCGAAGCACTGCAGGCGTGGCGTGCGGAAAGCGGCGGCGGCCCGGCCTCGCCGGTGTTTCCCGGCCGCAACGGACCGATCAGCCAACGCGCGGTGCAGATCCGCATCCGCCAGCTGGCGCAGCGCCAGGGCCTGTTCAAGCACGTGCACCCGCACATGCTGCGTCACAGTTTCGCCAGCCACATCCTGGAATCGTCCGGCGACCTGCGCGGTGTGCAGGAACTGCTTGGCCATGCCGACATCGCAACCACCCAGATCTACACCCACCTTGATTTCCAGCACCTGGCCAAGGTCTACGACGCCGCGCATCCACGTGCGAAGCGTCGCAGCAAGGACGACAAGGCTGAATAGACCGCCCTTGATCTGGATCAGGGCAGGGCGGGCGCTACCGGCGCATCGTGGCCGCAGGCCACGAGGAACCCGCCACCATGGCGAAGCCCATTCCGCTGCACCCCAGGCATCCCGAGCGCATCTGCTGGGGCTGCGACCGCTACTGCGCGGCTGACGCGCTGGCCTGCGGCAATGGCTCCGGCCGCACCCAGCACCCGATCGAGACGCAGGGTGAAGACTGGTACCTCGCCTGGGGCATCGAGCCGAATCCGGACCGGCCGTCGCAGGCCAAGCGCTGAACGGCAGGCGTTCCACGTTCGGGCGGCGGGGGCCGCGCGCATTGCGATGCGCTCGTTAAAAGGGCGCCCTCTTCCCATGGGGCGCCGCCAAGCGCTGAACGGCAGCCATCCGCACAGGCTTGATCGCACCCGGCGCTGTCCCCATGTCCCGGGAACAGCTATCGGAGGCCGCATGGACCCCAGTCAGAATCCCAACGTTTTCCACGCCACCACCATCGTCTGCGTCCGTCGCGGCGAGCACGTGGCCATTGCCGGCGACGGCCAGGTCACGCTGGGCCACACCGTGATGAAGGGCAATGCGCGCAAGGTGCGCCGCCTCGGCCGAGACGGTCAGGTGCTGGCCGGCTTCGCCGGTGCCGCCGCCGATGCCTTCACCCTGTTCGAGCTGTTCGAGGCCAAGCTGGAAAAGCACGGCCAGCTGCAGCGCGCTGCGGTCGAACTGGCCAAGGATTGGCGCACCGAGCGCCGCCTCGGCAAGCTCGAGGCCCTGCTGGCAGTGGCCGACAAGGAAACCTCGCTGATCATCAGCGGCACCGGTGATGTGATCGAGCCGGAGGACGGCATCATCGCCATCGGTTCCGGTGGTTCCTATGCACTGTCGGCCGCGCGCGCACTGATGGCGCACACCGAACTGGATGCGCGCACCATTGCCAGCGAAGCGATCGGCATTGCCGGCGACATCTGCATCTACACCAACCGCAACGTGGTGGTCGAGGAGCTGTGAGGGGCGTGCCGGCCGCTGGCCGGCAACCTCATGATCCCCCGCACGCGTGCCTGGTTGCCGGCCAGTGGCCGGCACTACCGACAATGAATCCGTGAGCACATCCATGTCGAAGATCGAAGTTTCCTCCGCCACCATGACCCCGCGCGAGATCGTGCAGGAACTGGACCGGCATATCGTGGGCCAGCACGACGCCAAGCGCGCCGTGGCCATTGCCCTGCGCAACCGCTGGCGCCGCATGCAGCTGGTGCCCGAGCTGCGCAATGAAGTGATGCCGAAGAACATCCTGATGATCGGCCCGACCGGCGTCGGCAAGACCGAGATCGCGCGTCGACTGGCCACCCTGGCCAACGCGCCGTTCGTCAAGGTTGAAGCCACCCGCTTCACCGAAGTCGGCTACGTCGGCAAGGACGTTGAGCAGATCATCCGCGACCTGGCCGATACCGCGGTCAAGCTGTACCGCGAACAGGCCAAGGTGCGCGTGCGTACCCAGGCCGAAGAACGCGCCGAAGACCGCATCCTCGATGCGCTGCTGCCGCGCCGAAGCGGTGGCATCGGCTTCGATCCGGAAGTCGCCCGTAACGAACCGTCGGCGCAGGACAACGAGACCCGCATCAAGTTCCGCAAGATGCTGCGCAACGGTGAGCTGGACGAACGCGAGATCGAGCTCGACCTGGCTGCCAACGTCAGCATGGACATCATGACCCCGCCGGGCATGGAGGAAATGGGCCAGCAGCTGAAGTCGATGTTCGCCAACCTCGGCGGCGGCGCCAAGGCGCACAAGCGCACGCTGACCATCAAGGCCGCGCGTCCGCTGCTGATCGAGGAAGAAGCCGGCAAGCTGGTCAACGAGGACGACATCCGCACTGCCGCGATCGAGGCCTGCGAGCAGCACGGCATCGTCTTCATCGACGAGATCGACAAGGTTGCCAAGCGTGGTGACAACGTGGGTGGTGGCGACGTCTCGCGCGAAGGCGTGCAGCGCGACCTGCTGCCGCTGGTGGAAGGCTCCAACGTGTCGACCAAGTACGGCACGATCAAGACCGACCACATCCTGTTCATTGCTTCGGGCGCGTTCCACCTGGCCAAGCCCAGCGATCTGATTCCGGAGCTGCAGGGCCGCTTCCCGATCCGCGTGGAGCTGGGTGCGCTGAGCAAGGGTGATTTCGTGCGTATCCTGACCGAGCCGAAGGCCGCGCTGACCAAGCAGTACGAAGCGCTGCTGGCCACCGAAGGCGTCAAGGTCAGCTTCACTGCCGATGCTATTGATCGTCTGGCCGAGATCGCCTTCCAGGTGAACGAGCGCCAGGAGAACATCGGTGCCCGTCGCCTGCACACCGTACTGGAGCGCCTGTTGGATTCGCTCAGCTACGAGGCACCGGACCGCGACGGCGAAACCCTGGCCATCGATAGTGCTTATGTCGATGCGCACCTGGGTGAGCTGGTGCAGGACCCGGACCTGAGCCGCTACATCCTGTAATGCCCGACGCTGCAAAGCAGGAGGCCGCCGAAAGGCGGCCTTCTGCTTTGGCAGTCAGCGCGAGTGCCGTGTGCGGTAGGCCTGCAGCACCTGGTCGATCACCGCACTGGTGCGGGCGGCGCTGATGCCGTTCGATGGCGAGTGGCCGTTGCCGCGCAGCTCGTCCACCAGAGTGGCGATCAACGGCTGCTGGATCGACGGCGGGTTCGGGATGTCGAACGCCTGCACGCCCGCTTCCGTCTCCAGAACCACCGGAACGTCCTCGAAGGTGGCAAAGCGCAGTTGTCCGCGATCGCCGGTGATTTCGATTTCATCCTGGCGGCGGAACGCGCAGAAACTCCATTGCGCGATGCCGTGCGCCCCCGTCCCGGTGCGGAAGCACATCGAGACGCTGTCCTCGGCGGCGTAGGCGCCGGTCAACGAGCTGGCCAGGCCACGCACATCGCTCAGCGGCCCCAGCAGATGATCCAGTAGGTCCAGGGTGTGCGAGCCCAGATCGACGAACAGCCCGCCGCCGGCGATCGCCGGGTTGGTCCGCCAGAAGTCCGGCGATGCAGCCTTCGCCGAATGCGGCCGGTGCAGGGTGGCGCGCACGCTGCGCGGCGTGCCGATCGTGCCGCTGTCCAGCAGCTGCTTCACCTGCGCGAAGCGGGGCAGGGCGCGACGGTAGTAGGCCACGAACACCGGCACGCCACTGCGCGCGCTGGCCTCCAGCACGCGTTCGCATTCCGCGTGATCCATGGCCATCGGCTTTTCGATGTAGACCGGCTTGCCCGCGGCAATCGCCTGCAACGCGTAGTGCATGTGCGTGGAGGGCGGCGTCGCAACGTAGATCGCGTTCACTTCCGGGTCGGCGATGAGTGCATCGGCGTCCGCGTACCAGCGGGGAATCGCATGGCGCCGCGCATAATCCTCGGCCAACGCCGCATTGCGGCGCATGACCGCCGCCACCCGTGAGCCCGGCGTGTTGGCCAGGGCCGGGCCGCTCTTCTTCTCGGTGACGCTGCCGCAGCCGCTGAAGCCCCATACCACGTTGTCCCGGATCATCACGATGC
>NZ_JASJSQ010000079.1:0-23580 GCF_030236855.1 Stenotrophomonas maltophilia group sp. Smal13 | reverse complement strand
TCCATCGTTACGACGTCATCGTCATCGGCGGTGGCCACGCCGGCACCGAAGCCGCGCTGGCCGCGGCCCGCACCGGCGTGCGCACCCTGCTGCTGACCCACAACATCGAGACGGTGGGCGCGATGAGCTGCAACCCGGCCATCGGCGGCATCGGCAAGGGCCACCTGGTCAAGGAAATCGACGCCCTCGGCGGTGCGATGGCGCATGCCGCCGACCGGGCCGGCATCCAGTGGCGCACCCTCAACGCGTCCAAGGGCCCGGCCGTGCGCGCCACCCGCTGCCAGGCCGACCGCAACCTCTACCGCATGGCGATCCGCGCCATCGTCGAAGGCCAGGCCAACCTGACCGTGTTCCAGGCCGCCGTGGACGACCTGGTCATTGAAGGCGACGCCGTACGCGGGGTCATTACCCAGACCGGGCTGCGCTTCGATGCCGAGGCCGTGGTGCTGACCGCTGGCACGTTCCTGGCCGGCAAGATCCATGTCGGCCCGACCCAGTACGCCGCCGGCCGCATGGGCGACCCGCCGGCCACCACGCTGGCCGCGCGCCTGCGCGAGCGTCCGTTCCAGGTGGACCGCCTGAAGACCGGCACGCCGCCGCGCATCGACGGCCGCTCGCTGGACTACAGCGTGATGGATGAGCAGCCCGGCGACTCGCCGCGCCCGGTGATGTCCTTCCTCGGCTCGGTGGACGAGCATCCGCAGCAGGTCAGCTGCTGGATCACCCACACCACGGAACAGACCCACCAGATCATCCGCGATGCGCTGCACCGCTCACCGCTGTACAGCGGCCAGATCGAAGGCATCGGCCCCCGCTACTGCCCGTCCATCGAGGACAAGGTGGTGCGCTTCGCCGAGAAGGCCAGCCACCAGATCTTCGTCGAACCCGAAGGCCTGGGCATCGTCGAGATCTACCCCAACGGCATTTCCACCTCGCTGCCGTTCGACGTGCAGCTGGAGATGGTGCGCAGCATCCGCGGCTTCGAGAACGCTCACATCACCCGCCCCGGCTACGCGATCGAGTACGACTTCTTCGATCCACGCGGGCTGAAGGCCTCGCTGGAAACCAAGCTGGTCAACGGCCTGTTCTTCGCCGGCCAGATCAACGGCACCACCGGCTATGAGGAGGCCGCCGCGCAGGGCCTGCTGGCCGGCCTCAACGCCGCGCGCCAGGTGCGCGGGCTGGACAGCTGGTGCCCGCGCCGCGACGAGGCGTACCTGGGCGTGCTGGTGGATGACCTGATCACCCACGGCACCAACGAGCCGTACCGCATGTTCACCAGCCGCGCCGAGTACCGCCTGCAGCTGCGCGAGGACAATGCCGACCAGCGCCTGACCCCGGCCGGCCGCGAAATGGGCCTGGTGGATGACCGCCGCTGGAACGCGTTCGAGACCAAGCAGGCCGCGGTCGCCGCCGAGCGCGCACGCCTGGGCGCACTGTGGGCAACCCCGGCCAATGCGCTGGGCCGCGAGGTGCAGGACACGCTGGGCGTGGCGGTCAGTCGCGAAACCAACGTGCTGGACCTGATCAAGCGCCCCGAGCTGGATTACGCGCAGCTGATGCAGGTGCCATCGCTGGGCCCGGCCGTGACCGACGCCAAGGTGGCCGAGCAGGTGGAGATCGGCGTGAAGTACGCCGGCTACCTGGACCGCCAGCGCGAGGAGATCGAGCGCCAGCAGCGGCATGAAGCCACGCCGATCGCCGAAGCCTTCGACTACGCGACGGTGCGCGGGCTGTCGGCCGAAGCGCTGCAGAAGCTGGAGCGCGTACGCCCGCAGACCATCGGCCAGGCACAGCGCATTCCGGGCATGACCCCGGCAGCGATCTCGCTGCTGCTGGTGCACCTGGAGCGCGCACGCCGGGGACGCGTGGCGTAACGCACACCGCTTCGCTCGCCGGGCATGGCCCGGCGCTACCAGCTCTGGTAGGTGTCGACCTTGGTCGACACGGATGCATGAAGCATCCCGGCAGTTGCAGGTGTCGGCGGGGTCGCCATTGGCCGAGCGCGTATCATCGTCGTGAACGCCCTGATTTCCGGAGACTTCGATGAACCCGCTGCGCCCCTTCCGCGACAAGATGCCCGTCCTCGGCGAACGCGTGTACATCGATCCGGCCTGCACCATCATCGGCGACGTGGAGCTGGCCGATGACGTGTCGGTATGGCCGGGCACGGTCATCCGCGGCGACGTCAACCATGTGCGTATCGGTGCACGCACCAACGTGCAGGACGGCACCATCATCCACGTCAGCCACCACAGCCCGTACAACAAGGCCGGCTACCCGACCCTGATCGGCGAAGGCGTGACCGTTGGCCACGGCTGCATCATCCATGCCTGCACGATCGGCGATTACAGCCTGATCGGCATGGGCGCCTGCATCCTCGATGGCGCCCGCGTGGAGCGCCATGGCTTCGTCGGCGCCGGTGCGGTGATCGGCCCCGGCAAGGTGGTGGGCGAAGGCGAGCTGTGGGTCGGCAACCCTGCACGACCGGCACGCACGCTCAGTGACAAGGAGATCGAGGCGCTGCATTACTCGGCCGACCACTACGTGCGGCTGAAGGACGAATACCGGGGCTGAGCCCCCGACGCTGCCATGCGGCTCTGCTAAAGTCTTGGCCCGACCAGGACCTGTCGAGACCCCCATGCCTGTGGCTGCCCGCCGGAGAGGACTCCGGCGCCCACAACGAAGGCCATCGCGCTGATGGCCGCACCGATGCTCGATACCTACCGCGAGGTGGTGACGCCGGAGGGTGTGCCGCTGCAGTTGCCTGCCGCCGGCCCGGTACCGCGGGCGATGGCCTGGCTGGTCGATCTTGGCGTGCGCATCGCGGCACTGGTGCTGGTGTCCATTCCGCTGGCGCTGCTGGACAAGTTCGGCTCCGGCCTCTACCTGGTGCTGATGTTCCTGGTCTACTGGGCCTACCCGATCGTCTGCGAAGCGTTGTGGGGGCGCACGCTGGGCAAGCGTGCGCTGGGGCTGCGCGTGCTGTCCCGCGATGGCGCGCCGGTAGGCTGGATGGCGGCGATCACCCGCAACCTGCTGCGCACGGTGGACATGCTGCCGTTCGGCTATGCGCTGGGCCTGATCAGCAGCCTGTTCGATCCGCATGGCCGCCGCCTTGGCGACCTGGTGGCGGGCACCGTGGTGGTGCACGCACCCGCGCTGTACCTGCCACCGCCGCCGACCATCGACAGCGTGCTGGCCCCGCCGCAGCCCCTGCGACCAGAGGAACAGGCTGCGTTGATGGCCTTCGCCGAGCGCGCGCCACGGTTGTCCGCGGCGCGCCAGCAGGAGCTGGCCGGTATTGCCGAGCCACTGACCGGCACCCATGGCCAGGTCGGGGTGCTGCGCCTGTATGCGATGGCCAACTGGCTGCTGGGGCGGCGATGAAGCAGGAACAGTTCGTCGCCCGCTACCAGCAGGAATGGCAGGACCTGGAGCAGTGGCTGCTGCTGCGTGCTGGTGCCTCACGCCGCACGCGCCGCAAGGCCAGCGGCCTGGCACTGGATGACACCACCTTCCCGCAGCGCTACCGGCGGCTGTGCCAGCAACTGGCGCTGGCCCGCGAACGCGGCTACAGCCCGCAGCTGGTGCAGCGCCTGCAGCAGCTCATGCAGCAGGGCCACAGCGTGCTGTACCGCACGCCGCCGACGCGCTGGCGCGGTGCCCTGGAGTTCCTGGTGGCCGATTTCCCGCTGCTGGTGCGCAGCCAGGCGCGCAGCATGTGGGTGGCGCTGGCGATGTTCGCGCTGCCGGCGGTGGCCTGCTTCGTGCTGGTGCAGGTCTATCCGGACCTGATCCACATGCTGATGGACAACCGCCAGATCGCCGAGATGGAGCGCATGTACGATCCCGCCGCCGAGCGCCTGGGGCGTGACAGCGGCACCGACTGGATGATGTTCGGCCACTACATCATGAACAACATCAGCATCGCCCTGCGCACCTTCGCCAGCGGGCTGCTGGCTGGGCTGGGCACGCTGCTGGTGCTGTTGTTCAACGGCGTGATCATCGGTTCGGTGGCCGGTCACCTGCAGCACATCGGCCATGGCGACCCGTTCTGGCGCTTCGTGGTCGGCCACGGTGCCTTCGAGCTGACCGCGATCGTGATCGCCGGCGGTGCCGGTCTGCAGCTGGGCATGAAGCTGCTGGCACCCGGCCGGCGCAGCCGCCTGGATGCACTGGTCGAAGGCGGCCGCATCGGCGCACGGCTGTGCCTCGGCGTCGCCTTCATGCTGCTGGTGGCCGCCTTCATCGAAGCCTTCTGGTCCTCGCTTGCCGAAGTACCGGCGTGGGGCAAGTTCAGCGTGGCCGGTGTGTTGTGGGCCGGCGTGCTGCTGTGGCTGTGGCGCGGCGGACGTGGAGGCGGCCATGCGCATTGACCGCCTGGACGTGGCGCTGCGCGCCCGCAGTGGCTGGGAAGCGATGGAGCTGGGCACCGCCCTGTCCCGCCGTCACGCGCGTGCGCTGTGGGGCAGCTGGCTGCTGGCCAGTGCACCGCTGTTCGTGATCTTCAACGCGCTGGGCTGGTGGCTGGATGCCTTCGGCTGGGCCTGGCTGGCGATGTGGTGGTGCAAGCCGCTGTTCGAACGCGCGCCGCTGTACGTGCTGTCGCGCGGCATTTTCGGTGAGCCGGTCGGCACGCTGGCCGCGCTGCGCGCGCAGCGCCACTGGGGCAACAGCGGCTTCTGGGGCTACCTGGGCTGGCGCCGCTTCAGCGTGCTGCGCAGCCTGTGCCTGCCGGTGAACCTGCTGGAAGGCAACACACCGGGCCAGCGCGGCCCACGCCGTCGTGCGGTGGCAGCCGGCGCAGCGGGCGCGGAACTGGTACTGACGGTGACCTGCCTGGCGTTCGAAGCCGTGTTGGTATCCGGCGCGATCGGTGCGGTGTTCATGTTCATGCCACTGGAGCTGATGTCCGAATCGTGGCGTGCGGCGTGGGACATGATTGGCAAGGACACGCCGGCATGGGCACGGCTGGGCTTCAACCTGGCGTGCTGGCTGGCCTCGGTGCTGATCGGCCCGTTCTTCGTCGGTGCGGGCTTTGGCCTGTACCTGAACCGTCGAACGCAGATGGAAGCCTGGGACGTCGAAATCGCCCTGCGCCGCCTGCGCGAGCGGCTGCTGCCGGCAGCATCGACGCTGGCGCTGCTGCTGTGGCTGGCACTGCCGCTGGTGTCCGCACCGGTGCATGCGCAGGACGCGCAGACGGTCGCGGAGCAGGCCGGCGATGCCGAAGAGGACGAAGACAGTGCGGAAGAACCGGCCACCGCGGCCAACGACCCCTCCAATACGCCGGCAATGATCTTCGGTACAGCGCCGGTGGACACCGCCGGTTTTCGTCAGGCAGTGAACCGCGCCTATGAAGACCCGCTGCAGCGCCCGACCCGCCAGGTCACCCGCTGGAAGCCGATCGAGCAGGCCGAGGAAAAAAAGAAGGAAGACAAGCAGCTGCAGCGTGACACCAACAGCAAAGGTGAACGCAAGGCGCGCAAGGACGGCATCGCCTGGCTGGCACGGCTGGCCGAATGGGGCCTGTGGGGCCTGCTCGGCATCCTGCTGCTGGTGCTGCTGCTGACCGCGCGGCTGTGGCTGCCGTGGCTGCGTGGCAGTGGCCGGCGCAAGGCCGACGCTGCACCGAAGGTGCTGGAGGAGCAGGTGGAGTTGCCGGTGGTGCTGCCGCCGGACGTGGCCACCCAGGCCGGCCTGCTCTGGGACCAGGGCCGGCCGCGGCAGGCGCTGGCCCTGCTGTACCGCGCCAGCGTGCGCACGGTGGGCGAGCGCAGCGGTATCGCGCTTCCACCCGGTGCCACCGAAGCGCAATGCCTGCGCGCATCGCGACGCATGCCCCAGGCCAGCGACCGTGACCTGTTCGCGCGCATCGTGCGCATGTGGCAGTACGCCGCCTACGGTGGCCGCCTGCCCAGCCGCGCCGATTTCGATGCATTGGCCGATACCCTGCGCCAGCAGTACGGATGGCAGGCATGAGTCCGCGCCTGTTCTGGTCGCTGCTGCTGGGCTTGCTGGTGCTGCTCGGTGTGCCGCTGACCATCCTCTACCTGCGCACGCACGAACGGGTGACCGAGACGATCCGGCTGCCGCCACAGGGCGAGGCCGCCTACAACCCGCTGTACGTGCTCGGCCAGGCCCTGCGCGCCGATGGCATCGACGTGCATTCGCGACCGCGGCTGGAGTTGCAGCAGATGACGCTGGGGCGCCACGACACGGTGGTGCTGCTGCAGGACAGCAGCGAACTGCCGCCGCCCGTCGCCAGCGCACTGCTGGACTGGGTCGACGGGGGTGGTCACCTGCTGGTACGTACACCGCCGGCGGCCGAGGACGATGCCGGCAGCACACAGGGCCCCCTGCTGGACCGGCTGGGCGTAGACAGCCTGTTCCAGCGCAGCGACTGCCAGGCCTTCCATGTCGACGACGATCCGGGCCACGTCGAATTCTGTGGTGGCCGCCGCTTCACCCTGGGCTTTGCCGCCAGTGCGCAGGCCGAACGCCGCTGGGGCACTGATCGCGACCTGGTGTTCGCGCGCCTGCGCCACGGCCAGGGCAGAGTGAGCGTGCTGGCCGACATGGAGTTCATGCGCAGCGAAGTGGACTCACCGGCAGCGCGCCTGGCGTCGGCAGGTGGCGGGGCCAGCGACGGCCTGCACGACGCGTCGCATCGCGACCTGACCCGCTACCTGCTCGATCCGAACTATGGCAAGGGTGCGGTCTGGCTGGTCTATGCCAGCCGCCCGCCGTCGCTGTGGTCGCGCATGTTCTATCAGGGCTGGCCGTTGTGGGTGCCGTTGCTGCTGGCCCTGCTGGGCTGGCTGTGGGGCCGTTCGCAGCGCTTCGGCAGCCTGCTGCCGTCGCCGGTGCTGGAACGTCGTTCACTGCTGGAGCACGTGCGTGCCAGTGGCGAACTGCTGCTGCGCTTCGGTCACGACATACGCCTGTACGAGGCCGTGCTCGCCCTGTTCCTGCACCGCCTGCGCCTGCGCGCACCGATTGCCGCCGCATTGGATGGTGCGCCGCGCGATCAGGCCATCGCCGAGCTGCTGAAGTGGCCGCAGGGCCGCGTCGCCAGCGCACTCACGCCCCCACCGCCGCACGATTCCTCCGCCCTGCGCGAGCGCATCCGCTTGCTGCTCCAGATGAGATCCCTGCTATGACCGAAGTCCCCGAGCTGCCGGCGGCCGCCAACGCCCGCCTGATCGAACGCGTCGATGCCATCCGCGATGCCGTCGGCCACGCCTTCATCGGCCAGGCCGATGTGCTGGACCAGATCCTGGTGGCGCTGCTTGCCGGTGGTCACGTGCTGATCGAGGGCGTGCCCGGGCTGGGCAAGACCCTGCTGGTGCGCGCACTGGCACAGGCCCTGGAGCTGGATTACGGGCGTGTACAGTTCACCCCCGACCTGATGCCCAGCGACGTCAGCGGCCACGCGGTGTACGACCCGAAGAGCGAGAGCTTCAAGATCCGCCGCGGCCCGGTGTTCACCAACCTGCTGCTGGCCGACGAGATCAACCGTGCACCCGCCAAGACCCAGTCGGCGCTGCTGGAAGTGATGCAGGAAGGCCAGGTGACCATCGAAGGCAAGGCCTTCACCCTGGCGCCGCCGTTCATGGCGCTGGCCACGCAGAACCCGCTGGAGCAGGAAGGCACCTACCCGCTGCCGGAAGCACAGCTGGACCGCTTCCTGCTGAAGGTGCTGATCGACTACCCGCAGCTGGAGGACGAGAAGCGCATGGTGACCGCGATCACCAGCGGCCGCGCCGCCAGCGATTTCGACCTGAGCCAGGTGCCACGCGTGCTCGGTGCTGGTGAGCTGCTGGAACTGCAGCGCGCCACTGCGGCGATCACCGTCGACGACGAAGTGATCGACTACGCGGTGCGGATTGTGGCGGCCACAAGGCAGTGGCCGGGTATCGCGGTCGGCGCTGGCCCGCGTGGCAGCATCGCGCTGGTGCGTGCCTCGCGCGCGCAGGCGGTGCTGGCCGGTCGTGATTTCGTCACTCCGGATGATGTGCGCGACATCGCGCGCCCTGCGCTGCGCCATCGCATCGCGCTGGCACCGGAACTGCAGATCGAAGGCCAGGACGCCGACGACGTGCTGGGCGCACTGCTGGCCAAGGTGGAAGCGCCGCGTCGATGAGACCAGCACCGCTGCTGCTGCTGTTGCTGCTGGCCTGGGCCGCGCTGGGCGGCCTGGTGCTGGGCGGCGTGCTGCCGCGCTGGAGCTGGGCGCTGGCGGCGCTGGCGATTGCCGTGCCGGCGCTGATGGATCTGTGGCGCCAGTGGCGGCGTCCGTCGCCGCAGGTGCAGCGCGAACTGCCCGAAGCGCTGGCACTGGGCGTGCGCCGCGAGGCTGCACTGCGACTGCAGGCCGAACAATCGATGACGGTGCAGGTGTTCGACCTGGTGCCCGGCGGCTGGCCGCTGGAATCACTGCCGCAGCGCGTGCGCCTGCAGGCGGGCAGTGCTTCCACCCTCCACTACCACCTGCAGCCGCTGCAGCGTGGGCATTTCCGCTTCGAAGGCGTGCACCTGCGCATGCGTTCACCGTGGCGGCTGTGGTGGCAGCAACGCACGCTGCCGCCCGCACTGGACGTGCGGGTCTATCCGAACTTCGTGCCGCTCACCCGCTTTGCCCTGTTCAGTGCCGACCAGGCCTCGCGGCTGGTCGGTGCACACGTGAAGCGCCGCCGCGGTGAAGGCACCGACTTCCACCAGATGCGCGAGTACCGCATCGGCGACAGCCTGCGCCAGCTCGACTGGAAGGCCACCGCGCGTGCGCGCAAGCTGATCTCGCGCGAATACCAGGACGAGAAGAACCAGCAGCTGCTGCTGATGCTCGACAGCGGTCGGCGCATGCTGGCCAGCGAAGGCGGGCTCTCGCACTTCGACCATGCCTTGAACGCCTCGCTGGTGGTGGCTTACCTGGCGTTGCGCCAGGGCGACGCCGCCGGCCTGTTCGCCACCGGTGGCGAGCGCCGTTGGGTGGCGCCGCAGCGCGGCATGGGCACCGTCGAGCACCTGCTGCGCGCCAGCTACGACCTGCAGCCACGCGCGGTGGCCACCGACTACCTGGCCGCCGCCACCGAAGTGTCGCTGCGCCAGCGCCGGCGTGCGCTGGTGATGCTGGTCAGCAATGTGCGCGACGAAGACATCGAAGACCTGCTGGCGGCGGTGCGCCTGCTGCAGCAGCGCCACCTGGTATGCGTGGCCAGCCTGCGCGAGCGTGAGCTGGACGGCGTGCTGGACAGCGAAGTGCAGACACTGGAAGACGCCACCCAGGCCGGTGCAGCGGCGCTGTACCTGCAGCAGCGCGCGAAGGCGCATGAGGCGCTGCGCAGCGAGAAGGTGATGGTGCTGGACGTAACCGCCGATGCCCTGCCCGGTGCGCTGGTGGAACGCTACCTGGCGGTGAAGCGCGAAGGGCTGCTCTGATACCAGCGATCGATCTGGTGGGAGCCAACAACGGTTGCCGGCCAGCGGCCGGCACTACCCATGCAACAACCGACGCATCGCTCTGGTAGGTGCCAACCTTGGTTGGCACGAATCCCACGGCGCCGACCAAGGTCGGCCACTACCCCTGCAACAACCGACGCACCGCTCTGGTAGGTGCCAACCTTGCTTGGCACGGAATCAACGGCGCCGACCAAGGTCGGCCACTACCCACAGCGGTTGTTCTACGACGGGCGATGGTTGCCCACGCCGGCCCGGGGGCGCCGCACCGCCATCAGACGTAGATCCGCGTCGGCGCCTCATCAACGATCGCGTGCGGTACGAAGCGCGCACTGTCGCGGGTGATCGCGCTGTCGTCCTCGCGGATGCCGATGCCGCAGGCGTGGTCACCGACCACCCAGCTGCCGATCAGCGGATAGCCGCCTTCGAAGTGGGTCAGCGGATGGGCGCGCTGGATGATCGCCGGGCCATCGTAGGGACCGTCGCTGCGCTGGGTACTGCCATCGGCCAGGTGCATCTCGATGTTGGCACCTTCGCGCGAGAACAGCGGCTTGCGCACCCAGCCCGACGCCAGCGTGCTGCCGTCATCGAAATGCGCTTCCAGCAGATTCGGATGACCCACGTTGCGCTGCCACAGCAGCGGCAGGATGCCCTTGTTGCTCAGCACCGCTTTCCACGCCGGCTCCAGCAGCTGCACGCCCGAACCGGGCAGCGCGCGGCCGAACTCTTCGGCCATCAGGTCTTCCAGCGGATACAGCTTGAACAGCGTGCCGATCACCGAATCATCCAGCGCGGTGAAGCGGCCGTCCTCGGACAGGCCGATATCCTCGATGGCGATGGCCTGGCCATGCAGGCCGGCCTGCGATGCACAGTCGCGCAGGTAGTCGACGGTGCCACGGTCCTCTTCCGAACTGCCCACGGCGCTGAAATACAGCGGCGGAGGCAGCTGCGTGGCCAGTTCGCCGAAGCGTTCGACCAGCGCCTCATGGATCGCATTGAACTGGTCAGCGTGCTGCGGCAGACGACCGGCGTTGCGCTGGTCTTCCAGCCACTGCCACTGGAAGAAGCTGGCCTCGAACAGCGAGGTCGGCGTGTCGTAGTTCAACTCGTACAGTTTGGCCGGGCCGGTGCCGTCGTAGGCCAGATCCAGGCGACCGTACAGATGCGGCTGGCGCTGGCGCCAGCTGTCGGCGATCCAGTCGCGGTAGTGCGACGGAATCGCCAACTGGTCCATCAACCGTTCGCTGCCGATGACATCACCGACCAGGTCCAGCGCCATCTGGTGCAGCTCGGCGCTGGGGTCTTCGATGTCCTGCTCGATCTGGCGCAGGGTGAAGGCGTAGTACGCGCTTTCATCCCAATACGGCTGACCGTCGATGGTGTGGAAGCGGAAACCCGCTTCATCCGCGCGTGCCCGCCACTGGGCACGCTCGGCAATCCGGATGCGCTGCATGGGTCGGTCAGCCGCCGTAGCTGCCGCTGGTGCTGCGGCGTTCGCTGCTGTTGCCGAAGCCACCACGGCTGGCCGTGACCGCACGGTTCGGTTCACTGGTGACCGGGGCCAGGCCGGCCTTGCCTGCGCCGATGCCGCTGGCGGTGTTGAGGCCACCGCTGCCGCCCGGGGCCGGGCGCGCCCAACCGGCGCTCTTGTCCTGGTAGGCCGGCGACGCCGCCGGCGCCTGCGGGGCCAGGCCGCCGCGGTTGCTCAGCATCTGCGACATGAAGAAGCCCATCATCATCGGGCCGATGAACGAGGTACCGGCCGAGGTGTGCTGCTGCACGCACTGTTCCGGCTTGTAGTCCTTCTCGCAGGCTTCCTTGCTGGCGTACTTCGGCGCCGCATCGGCAGCCTGCTTCTGCGCTTCGGCGAAGGCGTTGCGGCACGACGACGGATCGCCGGTGGCCTCGGTGCAGGACTCGACCGAGGTGTACAGGCCTTCCTGCACCTTCACCTCCGGCTCCTTCTGGCAGGCGGTGAACAGCAGCGGCGCGGCGCTCATCAGCAGCAGCGCAGTGGTGCGGGAACGTTTCATGGCCTCATGCCTTGTCGACGGATCAATGCCCCAATGATGCCAAATCCGGACCAGCAACCGGAATCGGCAAAGTCCGAAAGATGAACGGACTTTCATTTTCGTCGGGCATTGGGGTCAGAGCCCATCGCGCCGCGATGGGATCCGACCCCGGGCGGCGCACCGCTCTGGCAGGCGCCAACCTTGGTTGGCACACACGGCACGGCGCCGACCAAGGTCGGCATCTACCGAAAACGGGTGGTTGCAGCAGCAACCGAAAAAATTGGCCATGATCGGGCGACCCCCACGTTGTACGGCCCGCCCGTTCCGCCAGCCATGCCTGAATACCGCTCCCGCACCTCCACCGCCGGTCGCAACATGGCCGGCGCCCGCGCCCTGTGGCGTGCCACCGGCATGAAGGACGGCGACTTCCACAAGCCGATCATCGCCATCGCCAACTCCTTCACCCAGTTCGTGCCCGGCCACGTGCACCTGAAGGACCTCGGCCAGCTGGTCGCGCGCGAGATCGAGCAGGTCGGCGGCGTCGCCAAGGAATTCAACACCATCGCCGTGGACGACGGCATCGCGATGGGCCACGACGGCATGCTGTATTCGCTGCCCAGCCGCGAGATCATCGCCGACGCCGTGGAATACATGGTCAACGCGCACTGCGCCGACGCGCTGGTGTGCATCAGCAACTGCGACAAGATCACCCCCGGCATGCTGATGGCCGCGCTGCGCCTGAACATCCCGGTGGTGTTCGTCTCCGGCGGGCCGATGGAAGCGGGCAAGACCAAGCTGTCCGAGCACAAGCTGGACCTGGTCGATGCGATGGTGGTGGCTGCCGATGACAGCGCCTCCGATGAGAAGGTTGCCGCGTTCGAGCGCAGCGCCTGCCCCACCTGCGGTTCCTGCTCGGGCATGTTCACCGCCAACTCGATGAACTGCCTGACCGAAGCGCTGGGCCTGTCGCTGCCCGGCAACGGCACCACGCTGGCCACCCACGCCGACCGCGAGGCACTGTTCCGCCGTGCCGGCCGCCTGATCGTTGAGCTCTGCCACCGCTGGTATGGCGGCGAAGATCCCAGCGCGCTGCCGCGCGGCATCGCCACCCAGGCCGCGTTCGCCAATGCGATGACCCTGGACATCGCCATGGGCGGCTCCACCAACACCATCCTGCACCTGCTGGCCGCAGCACAGGAAGCGGAGGTCGACTTCGACCTGACCCACATCGACGCGCTGTCGCGGCGCGTGCCGCAGCTGTGCAAGGTGGCGCCGAACACGCCGAAGTACCACATCGAGGACGTGCACCGTGCCGGCGGCGTGTTCGGCATTCTCGGTGAACTGGACCGCGCCGGCCTGCTCGATGCCACGGTGCCGACCGTGCACAGCGCCAGCCTGGCCGAAGCGCTGGAACGCTGGGACGTGGTGCGCAGTGACAACGACACCCTGCACACCTTCTTCAAGGCCGGCCCGGCCGGTATTCCCACCCAGGAGGCCTTCAGCCAGGCCACGCGCTGGCCGACACTGGACGTGGACCGCGCCGAGGGCTGCATCCGTTCGCTGCAGCACGCGTACTCACTGGAAGGCGGCCTCGCCGTGCTGCGCGGCAACCTGGCCGTCGATGGCTGCGTGGTGAAGACCGCCGGCGTGGACGAATCGATCCACGTGTTCGAGGGCCCCGCGCGCGTCTACGAAAGCCAGGACGCCGCCGTCGCCGGCATCCTCGCCGACGAAGTGCAGCCGGGCGACGTGGTGGTGATCCGCTACGAAGGCCCAAAGGGCGGTCCCGGCATGCAGGAGATGCTGTATCCGACCAGTTACCTGAAGTCGAAGGGGCTGGGCAAGCAATGTGCGCTGCTCACCGATGGCCGTTTCTCCGGCGGCACCTCGGGCCTGTCAATCGGCCACGTCTCGCCGGAAGCCGCCAGCGGCGGTGTCATCGGCCTGGTGGAAAACGGCGACCGCATCCGCATCGACATCCCGGCCCGCCGCATCGACCTGCTGCTGGATGAAGCCGCACTGGCCCAGCGTCGCGCCGACGCCGATGCGCGCGGCTGGAAACCGCGCGCACCGCGCCCGCGCAAGGTCACCAGTGCGCTGAAGGCTTACGCACTGCTGGCCACCAGCGCCGACAAGGGCGCCGTACGCAACACCGCGCTGCTCGGCGATTGATCCCCGTGCGGTAGTGCCGGCCGCTGGCCGGCATCTGCACAATGCGTCTGCACGTCAATGAGGTTGCCGGCCAGCGGCCGGCGCTACCGATCCGGTACGCTGCGCGGCATGACCCATCGCCCGCCGCGCCAACCCCTCCTCGATGCCCTGCGTGGGTTCGCGCTGCTCGGCGTATTCCTGGTCAACCTGCGCTTCTTCTCGCTCGATGCGTTGATGACCGAGGCCGCGCAGCAGGCGCTGCCCAGCGCGGCACTCGACCACACCATCCGTACCGGCATGGAATGGCTGGTGGACATGAAGGCGATCACCCTGTTCTCGCTGCTGTTCGGCATGGGCGTGGCGATGCAGATGGATGGCAATGCGCAGGGCAGCATGGCTGCGCACCTGCGCCGCATGGGCGTGCTGCTGGTGATCGGCCTGCTGCATTCGATACTGCTGTGGTGGGGTGACATCCTGCTGGTGTATGCGCTGGTGGGCCTGCTGCTGCCGTTGTTCCGTCACCTGGGTGATCGCGCACTGCTGTTCAGCGGGGTGTTCATTGCCCTGTTGCTGCCACCGCTGCTGTCGCCGTGGATCCGCGAATGGGTCGCCCTGCTCACACCGCGCGCGCAGATGAACGCCATGGCGCTCGATGCTCTGGCGCACGGCACGCTGGCGCAGGCGTGGTGGCACAACCTGCAGCTGGCCGCATGGCTGAAGCTGAGCAACTGGGCGCTGCTGTTCTTCGTGCTCGGCCGCTTCCTGCTGGGCTACTGGGCCGGCCGTCGCGGGCTGCTGCTGCAGCCGCAGGCGCATCTGCCGCTGCTGCGCTCGATCGCCATCGGCAGCCTGCTGCTGACGGCGGTATTCCTGTGGATCGATGCCCAGGCCGATGCGCTCAAACAGGCATGGCCGGCGCTGCGTTCGGGCATGCCCGGCTATCTGCTGCGCGTGTCCTATCGCGTTGCGCCGCTGGCACTGGGCATTGCTGCGGCGGCGATCTTCACCCTGCTCTATCTGCGCCCGTGGGCCGAGCGCATGCTGCGCGTGTTCGTGCCGGCCGGGCGCATGGCACTGAGCAACTACCTGCTGCAAAGCGCGATCTGCGTGCCGCTGTTTGCCGGCTTCGGGCTGGGTATCGGCCCGCAGTACGGGCTGTGGCCGGTGCTGCTGGTGGCGGCGGTGGTGTTCCCGCTGCAGCTGTGGGCGAGCGCGTGGTGGCTGCGTGGCCATCGCTTCGGGCCGGTCGAATGGCTGTGGCGCAGCGCCAGCGAAGGGCAATGGCTGCCGCTGCGGCGCTAGAGTGTGCGCGGTCTACAGGAAGCCCCCGTGAAATTCTCCCGCGTGGTCCTGCTGCTGGCACTGGCCGGCGCCTCCGCCCCGGCGCGGGCCGACGACTGCCGGTTCGACGATCACGCCGGACTGCAGGCGATGACGCCCGAGGCGTTCAACCGCGGGCCTGGCGATGGCTGGGACGCACTGATCGAGCGCTCGGGCTGCCAGCTGGAGATCGCTGACCTGTTCGCCGCCTACCGCCGACAGTCCAAGGCGGCCGGGCATACCGAGCTGACCTGGCATGAGGCGCAGCTACGCGCCGACGCAGGGCAGCGCGATCCCGCCAGCGCCTTGATGCGCCTGACCTACAGGCCCCGCAACGCTGATCCGGAGGGATGGAACCTGTACGTCGACGCCACCATTGCGTTTCTCGATGACGACCTGCCGGCACTGCGCCGCATGCGCGCGCGACTGGCTGCACTGCCACCGCCGGCGGGCAGCGGGCTCAACGATGGGTCGGCGCTGATGCAGGCCGTGGATGGCGCGCAGAGGGCGCCTTGGCCGCCACGGTTGAAGATCGTCGATGCCCTCATCCGCTGCATGTACCAACCCTACGCGCTGGCTTCCGAATCCTGCCCGGAAGCCTAGTGTCCGCCGGGCGTGGCCCGGCGCTCCGTTCTGGCCGTCAGCCGATCACGCGCTTGAACGGTGGCAGCGCGTCGATGATGCGCTTGCCGTAGCGGCGGGTCAGCAGCCGCGAATCGAGAATGACCACGCGGCCGGTGTCGGTGGAGGTGCGGATCAGGCGGCCGGCGAACTGGGTCAGCGTGCGCAGCGCATGCGGAATGGCGATCAGGTTGAACGCGTTGAGCCCGCGCCCCTCGAACCACTCGCTGAGGGTGGCGGTCTGCGGGTCGGTCGGCACCGCGAACGGCACCTGGGTGATCACCACCGTGGTGCAGGCTTCACCGGGCAGGTCGAGGCCCTCGCCGAACGAGTTCAGGCCGAACAGCACCGAGCCCTCGCCTGCCGCCACACGCCGCAGGTGCTCGTCGATCAGGCGGGTCTTGGACATCTCGCCCTGCACCAGCACCTGCTTGCGGCGCGCGGCCGACATCAGCCCGGCCACCTTCTCCATCTTCCAGCGCGAGGTGAACAACACCATCGAACCCTTGGCCCAGTCCAGTTCGGTGTCCAGATAGCGCGCCACTTCACGCGGGTGGCCCTCGCGGTCGTCCGGCGTGACCGGGAACTTCGGCACGATCAGCTCGGCCTGGTTGGGCAGGTCGAACGGCGAAGACAGCGAAACCATCTCGGCCTCTTCCGGAATACCGTTGTCGATCGCCAGCGACTGGAAGTCGCCACCGCCGGTCAGCGTCGCCGAGGTCATCACCACCGAGTCCACTTCATCCCACAGCAGCTTGCGCAGCACGTGCGCGGCCGACACCGGCGAGCCGTGCAGCACCAGGTCGCCGTCGCGGGTGGCGGTGACCCAGCGTGCCATCGGCGGCGCGCCGTCCTTGTCCTCGCGGCGCCAGGCCTGCCACAGGTTGTACTGCTGCTCGATCATCTCCAGCGCCATGCCCAGGTTGCGCTGCAGGCGCTCGCGCGCGGCATCGTCCGGCTTGCCCTTGGCTACCTGTGCGGTGGCGGCGTGCGCCCAGTTGTAGAGGCTGCGGGTATCGTCAGCCAGCGCCTCGATCGGCTCGCGCCAGGCCTCGGGCAGGCGCCCGTTGGCCGCGCGCCACATCGGCTCTTCGTCCGCCGGCGCCGGCATCCACACCCGCTCGACGTGGTCACGGAACGCACGCAGCTGCTTGGCCACGTTGCTGGCGACCTCGATCGCTTCGTTCGGCAGCAGGTTGCCCAGCCGATCCTTGTCGACCGCGCGGTAGGCACCGGCAATCAGGATCTGCAGGCGGCCGGTGCGCTTGGCCATCTCGTCCAGCGCCAGGCTGGCCGCACCCTGGTCGATCGCCACGTTGCCGATGTGATGGCCTTCGTCCAGCACCAGCAGCATGTCCGACGGCGGCGCGATCAACGGCTGGCCGTTGTCGCTGTCGCCGATCGACAGCGCCGACAGCAGCAGCGCGTGGTTGGTGACCACGATCTGCGCATCGCGCACGGTGTTGCGTGAGCGCAGCACCGCGCACTGCGCCGAGTACGCGCATCGGCGCCCCGCGCAGCCCGAAGCCGGCGTGGTGATGCGGCTGCGCAGGCCAGGGCTGATGGTCTCCGGTGCGTTGTCGATATCGCCGTCCCAGCTGCCGCCGGTGAAGGCGTCGGTCAGGCGCTTGGCGATGTCCATCTCGATCGGCGCCAGCGGCCGGTCGAACAGTGGCGCGTCATCCTCGAACATGCCGCCCTGCGATCCCTCGCCCTGCGCTTCGGCGGCATTGCGCGTGCACAGGTAGCGGGTACGGCCCTTGGCCAGCGCGACGGTTGCTTCCAGGCCGGTGGCCTTGAGGAAGTTCGGGATATCGCGCTCGACCAGCTGCGACTGCAGCGCCACGGTACCGGTACTGATCACCAGCTTCTTCTTGCTGGCCAGCGCAATGGGTACGCCTGCGGTGAGATAGCCCAGGCTCTTGCCAACGCCGGTGGGCGCCTCGACCACGCCGACGCCGCCACTTTTCGACAGCGCGCGCGACACCACGCCGATCATCTGGCTCTGCGAGCGGCGGGTGGAAAATCCGGGCGTATTGGCCTGCAGCGTCGTGTACGCCTTGCGGATTGCATCCTTCAAGGTGTCATCGAGCGTGCGCGGAGCGGCGACGGTTTCGGTCACGCCGGGAATTACCGTGGCTGGATCGGGCCGGTCATTGTCGCATGGCCGGCCGCATTCACCGTTGCCGGCACCCTGAACGGGCCAGCGACGACGCTCGGCGGCGGCCACGGTCCGAAGCCCGCGCCGCTCCAGGGCGAGATACGCCGGGCATGCCCGGCGCTACCGCTCAGGACGCCGGGATGGAACGGGTACGCAGCAGGCGCACCAGCGCCCACACCAGCAGGACCACGCCAATGGCCTCGACCATCGCCAGTGCGAAATGCACCACACCCAGGATGGCGCTCATGCCCGAGATGGCGCTGAAGTTGCCATTGCTGACCAGCCACATCGGCAGCATGCCCGCGGCCAGGCCGCCCAGGCTGGACAGCAGCAACAGCAGCAGGCCGACCAGCGCGCCGGTGCGGGTGGCATCGCGCGGCGCACCGACCACCCAGACCAGGCCGACGCACAGCGCGATCAGCACCGGCAGGCGCACGCCGACCATGCTCAGCACGGTCACCATCAGGGCAGTGCTGTCCATCGATCAGTCCTCGCCCGCCAGCACCGCCGAACCCTGCCGCAGCGACTGGTAGACCTCGCCGGTCTGCGGGCGCACGCCGTGCCACTGCAGGAAGCTCTCGGCGGCCTGCTCGACCAGCATGCCCAGGCCGTCGACGGTATTGCGGCACTGCGCCGCACGGGCCCAGGCCAGGAAGGCGATGGCCGCCTCGCCGTAGTTCAGGTCGACGGCGGTGGTCATCGAATTGACCAGCGACAGCGGCAGCTTGAACTCGACGTCGCGGTCACGGCCGGCGGAGGTGGCGTTGACGATCAGCTCGAAGTCGCCCAGGTCGCGCAGGTCTTCCCAGTAGCGGCTGATCGCGCGGCCCGGTTCACCCATGGCATCGATCAGTTCGTCGGCACGTTCCGGGGTGCGGTTGACCACCACCAGTTCGGTGATGCCGGCATCGAGCAGCGCCGGGGCGACACTGCGCGCCGAGCCACCGGCACCGATCATCAGCACGCGACGGCCGCGCAGGTCCAGGCCGTGGCGGTCGGTCAGGTCGCGCACCAGGCCGATGCCATCGGTGGTGTCACCGTGCCAGCGGTCGCCCTTGCGCAGCAGCGTGTTGACCGAGCCGGCGCGGCGCGCGCGCGCGGTCAGCGTGGTGCACACCGAGAACGCGGCTTCCTTGTGCGGCAGGGTGACGTTGGCACCGACACCGCCCTCGGCGGCGAAGGCCTCCAGGCCGGCCAGGAACGCATCCGGGGCCAGGTCGATCGCGCGGTAGTCGATGGCGATGCCTTCCTGGCGACCGAACGTCGCATGGATCTGCGGCGACTTCGAGTGGGCAACGGGGTGTCCGAAGACGGCGTAACGGTCGGTCATGGAATCCTCAAGCTGGCTAGACTGATGCTCTGTTCGTGCATGGAACCGGATGATGCGCATCACCCCGCCCCTGCTGGTGCTCGCCGCCAGTCTACTCTCTGCCCCCGTGGCGATGGCGTTGAACGAGTACGGCATCGAAGGCATGGGCGTGGTCTCGACCCGCGCCGACGAGGGTCGCGCCACGATCAGCGCCGATGGCCAGCGCATCGTCTTCGCCCGCCGTGGCGAGGCCGGCTGGGGCCTGTGGCAGGCACGCGTGATCGATGGCCGCTGGCAGCAGGCACAGGCGCTGCCGGTGGGCGTGGCTGGCGAGGCCCGCGATCCCTACTTCAGCCGTGACGGCCGCTGGCTGCTGTTCGCGGCCGGCCGCGAGGGCGCGCTGGCGCTGCACCGCGCCGCATTGGCCGCCGACGGCCAGCTGGGCCATGCGCAGCCGCTGGCCGGTGATGGCGGTCGCCGGGAAGAGCGCGGGCCGGCCCTGAGCGCGGACGGCCAACGGCTGTTGTTTGCCCGCCAGCAGGGCCGTGGCGCCGGCTGGGACCTGTTCGTGGCGACGCTGGATGCGCAGGGCCTGCGCGGCCCGTCCACCACACTGACCGCCTTGAACAGCGCCGACGACGAGACCGACGGCGACTGGCTGGGCCATGACGGCGCCGTGGTGTTCAGCCGCGGCAGCGGCGCGACTGCGCAGGTGTGGAGCAGCGGCTGCGCGTGGAGCGGCATGGCGCTGCAACCGTTGGGACTGTCGTTCAACCAGGCCGGCGGCTGGACCGGCGCGCCGGTGATCGACAACGCCAAGCCGGGCGAGATGATGGTCGCCAGCAGCGCGGCGAAGGCCCCACGTGCCGGCGGCGTGGATGTGTACCGGTTGGCGGTGCCGAAGGTGGCGGCGGTGGCTGGGTGCGTGCCTGCCGCTCGGTAGATGCCAACCTTGGTTGGCATGCGGGAAAGCGCCAACCAAGGTTGGCGGCTACCAGTAGATCCACGCCATGCGTGGATGGCGCCCGCGAAGGGGTCAGAGCCCCTTCCTGCGGAAAGGGATCCGACCCCGGGCATTGCCCGTCAGCGCGACAACACCTTGGCGCGCAGCTGCTCGTACTCCACTTCGCTCAGCTGGCCGTTGTCCTTGCGCTGGTTCAACGCGGCCAGCTCGGCCTGCACGTTGTCCGGCAGGGCCTGCTCACGGGCCACGTGGCGAGCAGCGGAGAGCTGCTCCGGCGGGCGCTTGCCGGCCCGCCAGGCGGCGATGAAGACACCGACGATGATGGCGCCGAACACCAGCGTACCGATGCCCCAGATCAACCATTGCATCCATCCCAGTTCGGGTCCCATCGCGTATTCCTCCGTCTATCGTGGCGCTATTGTCAGCGCTCGCGCAGCCATCGCGCCACCTGCGGCGCGAAATAGGTCAGCACACCGTCGGCACCGGCACGCTTGAAGCCCAGCAGCGACTCCAGCACGCAGGCGCGTTCGTCCAGCCAGCCATTGGCGAAGGCGGCCTTCATCATCGCGTACTCGCCACTGACCTGGTAAGCGAAGGTCGGCACGCCGAACGTCTCCTTCACCCGGCGCACCAGGTCCAGGTACGGCATGCCCGGCTTGACCATCACCATGTCGGCGCCCTCTTCCAGGTCCAGCGCGATCTCGCGCAGGGCCTCGTCGCCGTTGGCCGGATCCATCTGGTAGGTCTTCTTGTCAGCCTTGCCGAGGCTGGCCGCGCTGCCCACCGCATCACGGAACGGACCATAAAACGCCGAAGCGTACTTGGCCGAGTAGGCCATGATGCGCACGTTGATGTGGTTGTCGGCATCCAGCGCACGGCGGATCGCGCCGATGCGGCCGTCCATCATGTCCGACGGCGAGACGATGTCCACACCGGCCTCGGCGTGCGACACCGACTGCTTGACCAGCGCCTCGACAGTGATGTCGTTCAGCACATAGCCCTTGTCGTCGATGATGCCGTCCTGGCCGTGGGTGGTGTACGGGTCCAGCGCCACGTCGGTCATCACCCCCAGTTCCGGGAATCGCGACTTCAGCGCGCGGATCGCACGCTGCGCCAGGCCGTCTTCGGCCCACGCCGCCGACGCGTCCAGCGACTTCAGCGAGGGGTCGATCACCGGGAACAGGTCGATCACCGGAATACCCAGCTCCAGCGCCTCTTCGGCCACCTTCAGCAGCTCTTCGATGGACAGACGCTCCACGCCCGGCATCGACGGCACTGCGGTGCGGCCGGCCAGTTCGTGCACGAACACCGGGTAGATCAGGTCGTCGGTGGTCAGCGTGTTCTCGCGCATCAGGCGGCGCGAGAACTCGTCATGGCGCATGCGGCGCGGGCGGTAAAGCGGGTGGGACATGGCAGGCTCCGAGGAGTGGCTATTGCAACAGGTAACCCTGCGGCAGCAGGGGTTCGGGCAAGGGGCGTTCGCCGAGCGCGTCGAGCTGGTCGATCTCGATCGTGCGCACCAGCGCGTCCAGCGGCAGGTCGTTCGGCTCCAGGCCGAACGGGTCTTCCATTTCTTCGCCCAGCTGGTCCAGACCGAAGAAGGCATAGGCCAGCACCGCCGACAGCACCGGCGTGCCCCAGCCCAGCGAACTGGCCAGGCCGAACGGCAGCAGCACGCAGAACATCCACGCGCAGCGGTGCAGCAGCAGGGTGTAGGCGAACGGCAGCGGTGTGGTGAGAATGCGCTCGCAGCCGGCCTGGATCGACGACATCGCGTGCAGGCGCTCTTCCAGCTGGGTGTAGAGGATCGGGTCGAGTTCGCCGGCGCGCAGCGCCTGGGCCAGCTCGGCAGCGATCATCGAGAGCAGCGCGTCGGGTACGTTCTCGCGCTGCCCGAGTTGTTCGCGCTGGCGCTTGTCCAGCCACGGCAGGGCCATCAGCGCCACGATGCGACCGCGCAGGCGTCCGGCCAGGGCATGGGCGAACGCGGTGGTGAGGTAGGCGATGCGGCGGCGGCGACCGGCGTCATCGGCCAGCAGCAGGTTGACCTGGCGCGCCAGCGAACGCGATTCATAGACCAGCTGGCCCCACAGCTTGCGGCCTTCCCACCAGCGGTCATAGCAGGCGCTGTTGCGGAAGCTGAGGAAGATCGACAGGACCAGGCCAAGCAGGGTGAACGGCGTGACCGACACGCGTTCGATGCCGGTCGGCGGCGCCAGTTCCACCACCGCGGCCACCGCGATGGACAGGATCAGGATGGCCAGCACCTTGGGCGCGATCGCTTTGACGATCGAGCCGCGCAGGATGTACAGCAGTTGCCAGCCGTGGGGACGGGGTCGGATGATCATGGGGCAGCCGCGCCGGGCGCGGATTCACAGGCACGCGGGGGGCTCGCGCAGCCGTTCATTGTACGCCCCTGCCCGGCCCGCGGCCGTGTACCTGCGACGCCCTGTCGCACCCGGCGACGCGGCTCAGATCACGCCGCCACCCAGGCCCAGGCGCAGGATGCCGACCACCACCACGATGCCGTTCAGCACCAGCCCGGCCCAGGCCCGGCCACGCTTGGTCGGGTGGGTGAACAGGATGCCCAGCGCGGCGATCACCGCGCCCACAGCGGCGAACGGGATCAGGAACCAGTTGCCCCAGCCCAGCAGCGGAATCAGCGCCAGGATCATCCACAACAGCGCCAGTACGCCCCACAACAGACTGATCACACCCATTCCGCTCTCCCGCAGTTGGTTCCTGTCTGTCCACCATAGTCGTTCCCGCGGTCGCCGCCTACTGCCGTTGGCGGGGCTGTCACCGGCAGCGTGCTAGCGTGCTGCCGTGCGTGCTCTGGGCCGGGTGTTGGCGCCGATTCAGAGTGGCCCGCCGATGATCGCAACCAGTCCTACAGGGGTCGTGCCATGAACATCCGTTGGGCCGCGTTGGCGGCCATCCTGCTGGTCGCCGCCGGCTGTGCCAGCACTTCCAAGGTCATGCTGGGGCGCGCCCGCGCGCCGATCGATCCGGCACTGGTGCAGATCTATTCGACGCCGCCGGCCGGCTCCCAGGAAATCGCCCAGCTGGAATCGGCGTCTGCCGTGGGCTTCGGCACGCAGGGCCAGACCGATGCGGCAGTGGCACGCCTGAAGCGTGAGGCAGCGGCACTGGGCGCCAATGGCGTGGTGCTGATGGGCGTGGGCAGCAGCGGCTCGCCGGTCGGCATGTCGGTGGGCGCCGGCACGTTCGGCTCGCATGTGGGCGGTGGCGTCGGCATTGGTATTCCGACCACGCAGAAGCGCGCCGCCGGCGTCGCGATCTGGGTACCGAACCCGGCACCCCCGGCACGGCTGCCGACGCAGGTGATCACGCCGCAGCCGCAGCGTTGACCCTCCCGGGTCAACGCCGGTAGTGCCGGCCGCTGGCCGGCAACCTCAGGAATGCTTCCTGCGCCAAGGGAATGCCGGCCAGCGGCCGGCACTACCCCTGCAACAACCGACGCATCGTTCTGGTAGGTGCCAACCTTGGTTGGCACGAAACCCACAGCGCCGACCAAGGTCGGCATCTACCAACGGCGATTGCCGGCCAGCGGCCGGCA
>NZ_JASJSQ010000078.1:0-23611 GCF_030236855.1 Stenotrophomonas maltophilia group sp. Smal13 | reverse complement strand
GGGGCCTGAAAGGGCGCCAGTATACCGGGGTTGGCGGCCGCGCTCTGAATGGCCAGCCGCCCGATCACGCACAGCCGCTGACACCGCGCTAACCCACGCAGCGCCGACAATGCGGTTCTGTTCCCCGCAACGAGATGGAAACGATGGCCGAGTGGATCACCCTGGATACGCATCACGGCCCGGTACGGGCCTGGCACGCCCTGCCGGAGGGCACCCCGCATGGCGGGCTGGTGGTGGTGCAGGAAATTTTCGGCGCCAACCCGCACATCCGCGGCGTGGCCGAGCGCTTCGCGGCCGAAGGCTATGCAGTGCTGGCGCCGTCCTTTTTCGACCTGATTGACGGCACAGAAGCCGATCCGGATGCCCTGCCCTATGACGCCGACGGCGTGAAGCAGGGCCTGGAACGGGTGACTGCACTGGGCATGGAGAAGGCGCTGGAGGTGGTCCGTGCCGCAGCGACCCGGCTGGCCCCCTACGGCAAGGTCGGCACGGTGGGCTACTGCTGGGGCGGCACGGTGGCGATGCTGTCGGCCCTGCGTCTGGGCCTGCCATCGGTCAGCTACTACGGTGCGCGCAACGTCCAGTTCCTGGATGAGACACCCAAGGCCCCGGTGATCTTCCACTTCGGTGCCCAGGACAAGAGCATCCCCCCGGAGGCCGTGCAGGCCCATCGCGAGAAGCTGCCGCAGATGGCCACCTTCGTCTATCCGGCCGACCACGCCTTCAACCGGGAGGTCGGACATGCGTATGATCCAGACAGCGCCACCCTGGCGCTGCAACGCACCCTGGACTTCTTCTCGGAGCATCTTGGATGAGCGAATTCGAACTCGATTCACGCCTGGCCACCGATAGCGTGCTGGTGGCGGAAGGACCGTTGTCGCAAGTGCGGCTGATGAACGACGAACGATTCCCCTGGCTGGTGCTGGTACCTCGCCTGGCCGGGGTGACCGAGTGGATCGAGCTGGACGGCGAGCAGCAGGACAAGCTGCGCACCGAGCTCAACCGCGCCTGCAAGGCCCTGAAGGGCGCCGACGGGGTGGAGAAGATCAATATCGGTGCGCTGGGCAACATCGTGCGCCAGCTGCATTTCCATGTGATCGGCCGCCATGACGGCGACCCCGCGTGGCCAGGCCCGGTCTGGGGCAGTGGCCCCGCGCATCGCTACGAGCCGGGTGCGCTGGACCAGCATGTCGCCTACTGGAAGGAACGGCTAGGATATCCAGCCCAGTCCTGAGCGTTTGCCGACCCGATGCGATTCAACCTCGTTGCCGCCGTCCTGCTGATCCTGATCGGCCTGTTCATGCTCGCCAGCAACCTCGGCTGGACGCACCTGAACCTGTCCAAGCTGCTGTTGACCTGGTGGCCGGTGGCACTGGTGGGCGTGGGCATCGCGATGCTGTTCGGTCGCGGGAAATAAGCTGGCGCCGGGCCATGCCCGGCGAGCGCAGCGTGTGGCCGCACCCATGAAAACGCCGGGCATGCCCGGCGTTTTCGTCATGCGATGGCGCGCCGCTCAGGTCCGCGGCAGGGTCACGCCGGTCTGGCCCTGGTACTTGCCACCACGATCGCGGTACGACGTCTCGCAGATGTCATCGGCGGCCGCCTGGAAGAACAGCATCTGCGCCACGCCTTCATTGGCGTAGATGCGTGCCGGCAGCGGCGTGGTGTTGCTGAACTCCAGGGTGACGTGGCCTTCCCACTCCGGCTCCAGCGGGGTCACGTTGACGATGATGCCGCAGCGCGCGTAGGTGCTCTTGCCCAGGCACACCACCAGGGTGTCGCGCGGGATGCGGAAGTACTCCACGGTGCGCGCCAGCGCGAAGCTGTTCGGCGGGATGATGCATTCATCGCCGACGATATCCACGAAGCTGCCCGGGTCGAAGTGCTTGGGATCGACGATGGTCGAGTTGATGTTGGTGAACACCTTGAACTCGCGCGAGCAGCGCACGTCGTAGCCGTAGCTGGAGGTGCCATAGCTGACGATGCGCTCGCCGTTGGCCTGCTTGACCTGCCCGGCCTCGAACGGCTCGATCATGCCGTGCTGCTCGGACATGCGGCGGATCCAACGGTCACTCTTGATGCTCATGCTTTGTCCTGGGGTACGAGGGGGCGCGAGGATTCTAGCAGGGGGCCGGGCGTCGCCGGCGGCCCCTGCCCTGGCACTTACAGCAGCGACGACAGGATCGGGATCGAGGCACGCGGACGCTTGCCAACCTCCTCGATCAGGCGCTGGGCGGCATGGCGGTAGGCCTGGGCCGGGACCGAATCCGGCTGGGCCACGGTGATCGGGGTACCGGAATCGCCCTGCTCGCGGATGCCGATCTGCAGCGGCAACGAACCCAGCAACGGCACGCCGTACTGCGCGGCCATGCGCTCGCCGCCGCCCTCGCCGAAGAGGTGCTCGACATGCCCGCAGCTGCTGCAGGTATGCACCGCCATGTTCTCGACGATGCCGAGCACCGGCACCTCGACCTTCTCGAACATCTTCAGCGCCTTCTTCGCATCCAGCGTGGCGATATCCTGCGGGGTGGTGACGATCACCGCGCCGGCCAGCGGGATCTTCTGGGTCAGGGTCAGCTGGATGTCACCGGTGCCCGGCGGCAGGTCGATCAGCAGGTAGTCCAGGTCATCCCACAGGGTGTCATTGAACAGCTGGGTCATCGCCGAGGTGGCCATCGGTCCACGCCAGATCATCGGCGTGTCTTCTTCGATCAGGTAGCCGATCGACATGGTGTCCACGCCGAACGCACGCAGCGGCTCGATGCTCTTGTTGTCCGGGCTTTCCGGGCGACCGGACAGGCCCAGCATGGCCGGCACGCTCGGCCCGTAGATGTCCGCATCAAGCACGCCCACGCGTGCGCCGAGCTGCTGCAGGGCCACGGCCAGATTGACCGCAGTGGTCGACTTGCCGACGCCGCCCTTGCCCGAACCAACCGCGATCACGTTGCGGATGCGGGCATGCGGCGTAAGTCCCTTCTGGACCTGGCTTGCATGGGGACGGCGGGGAGAACTGTTCACAACGAGCACCGGCGGGGTCAGGGGGAATAACCGAGCATCATACAAGCTGGACGTAACCTGACTGAAATTCAGGATTGCTACAGATTCGTGCACAGATTGTTAAGTTCATGTTACGTTCGACCCGCACTGTTTTGGGCTGCGGAGCTGGCATTTCCAGCCCGCGCGATGGCGCATGCGCAGTGCCGTTTTTGTTTTTGCTCTCCAATGGAACTACATGAACTACGTAAGCAACACCGCACGTCGCAACACGCTCGCCGTCGCCCTGATTTCCGCTCTGATGGCCGCCGCCCCGGCAATGGCCCAGGACAAGGCGACCAACCTGGACAAGATCACCGTCACCGGTTCGCTGATCCCGCAGACCCAGGTTGAAACCCAGACCCCGGTGATGTCCATCACCGCCCAAGACATCCAGACCCGCGGCTTCAGCAGTGTTGCTGAAGTGCTGCAGCAGTCGTCGCTGACCACCGGCGGCCTGCAGGGTGGCCAGACCTCGGGTTCGTTCACCCAGGGCGCCGAAGCTGCCGGCATGTTCGGCCTGAACCCGGGCTACACCAAATACCTGATCAACGGCCGCCCGATGCTCTCGTATCCGGCGCTGTACAACGGCAGCGAAACCTTCAACAACATCAGCGGCATTCCGATCGACATCGTCGAGCGCATCGAAGTGCTGCCGGGCGGCCAGTCCTCGCTGTACGGCTCGGACGCAATCGCCGGTGTGGTCAACATCATCCTGAAGGAGCGCATGGACGGCGGCACCATGACCCTCCGTGGCGGCACCTACACCGAAGGCGGTGGCAGCAACATCCGCTTCAGCGCCGCCAAGGGCATCAACGCCTTCGACGACCGCTTCCATGCACTGTTCAACGTGCAGATCGAGAACGGCAGCCCGATCTGGGGCTACCAGCGCGACATCACCCGCCAGAACAACCCGGTCGGCTACACCGCCCAGGTTCCGTCGAACGACTTCGCCGTCATCACCAACGCTGACAACAAGCTGCTGATGATGGACCCGAGCCGTTGCGCGAACGTCGCTGGGCTGTATGACGGCACCACTGTGGTCGGCCAGCGCCCGTCGGGCGAGTCCTGCGGTTCGGTGTACAGCGCCGGCTACAAGACCCTGAAGAACGGCAAGAACAGCGGCCAGTTCTACTCGTCGATGACCTTCGACGTGAACGACAACTTCCAGCTGTTCGCCGATGTGCTGTACAGCAAGGAAAAGACCGAGTTCACCTCCGGCTCCAGCGCCCTGTGGTGGGGCACCAAGTCGGTCATGGGCGGCTTCTACGACCAGGGCCTGGGCAAGGTCGTGAACCTGCAGCGCGCCTTCGCGCCGGAAGAAATCGGCCCGGGCCACTACAACAACATCATGAACTCCGACGAAAGCCGTGCCTACCAGGTCACCCTGGGCGGCAAGGGCATGGTCGGCGACTGGGACTACAGCGCCAGCTTCACCCGTGGTGAGTACCGCCTGGACCAGAACCGCTTCGTGCGCTGGAAGGACAAGATCGAAGATTTCTTCGGCCAGACCGTGCTGGGCCCGCGCCTGGGCACCTCGGCTGGCGGCTTCGGCATCTACAACCCGGACTACGCGGCCTTCTACTCGCCGATCACTCCGGACCAGTTCGCCAGCTTCACCGGCTACGGTACCCATCGCAGCAAGACCTGGCAGAACCTGGGCCGCGTGCAGGTGACCAACGGCTCGCTGTTCAGCCTGCCGGGCGGTGACGCTGGCCTGGCCGTCGTGCTGGAAGGTGGCAGCGAAGGTTGGGACTACTCGCCGGACCAGGCGTTCGTTGATGGCAATGTGTGGGGCACCACCGCCGTCGCCGGTGCCGGCCACCGCAGCAACTATGCGGTCACCAGCGAGCTGCGCATGCCGCTGCACGACAAGCTGACCGTCAGCGCGTCGGGCCGCTATGACGCCTTCAAGATCGCCGACAAGACCGTCGACAAGGCCACCTACAGCATCGGTCTGGAATTCCGTCCGATCGAGAGCCTGCTGCTGCGTGGCAAGTACGGTACCGCCTTCCGCGCGCCGACCCTGTCCGATGCCTTCCAGGGCATGAGCGGTTCGTACTCGTCCGGCCAGAACGACTACTACCGCTGCAGCCAGCTGGGCTACGGCCTGCGTGACGAGGCCTGCTCGTTCTACAAGAACACCTCGGTGTACAGCGAAAAGTCCGGCAACCCGGACCTGAAGCCGATCACCGCCGACGTCTGGAGCGCAGGCGTGGTGTGGGCTCCGGTCAGCAACTTCTCGCTGTCGGCCGACTACTACAACTGGAAGATCAAGAACGAGGTCAAGACCCTCAGCAGCGACCAGCTGCTGCTGGCCGAGTACCAGTGCCACAACGGCCTGCCGAACAACACCTCGGCCAGCTGCGGTGACGTGACCAACTGGGTGTCCCGCGATGCCGGTGGCAACCTGACCCGCGTGTACACGCCGAAGCTCAACGTTGCCAGCCAGAACCTGGAAGCGGTGACCGTGGCGGCCAAGTACCAGCAGGATATCGGCCGCTTCGGCTCGCTGATGTTCTCCGGCAACTACACCAACATGCTGAAGCGTGAAGTGCAGCCGATGCCGGGTGCCGCCAAGCTGGATCTGCTGAGCGATCCGTACAACATGTGGTACTACGACAACTTCGCGAAGGTCCGCGGCGATCTGTCGGTGGCCTGGAACATCGCCAAGTTCACCACCACCGTGTACGCCAACTACGTCGGCAGCACCCCGAACTACCTGGCCTACACCGGCCGCAGCTACGGCTACGTCCACTCCTCCGGCGCCAAGGCCGGCAAGTGGGGTTCGTACACCACGTACAACCTGAGCATGAACTACCAGGCACAGGAAGATCTGGTCCTGTCGCTGATGGTCAACAACGTGTTCAACAAGCTGCCGGAAGGCCAGCGCTACAACTACCCGGGCAACGAATCGACCCCGTTCAATGACGGCTTCTACAGCGTCTACGGCCGCCAGATCTCGGCCCAGGTCAAGTACAACTTCTGATCCCGTCGTTTTCCGGACTTCGTGTCTGGACCAGGCCCCGCTTCAGCGGGGCCTTTTTTTTGGTTCCAGGAAGCCTTCGGTAAAGCATTGATGCAGAAGCAGCAAATGCACTACGAAAGAATGCCATTCATATCGCCATCTTTTGAAACACGCCAAAACAATTGGCGTTAGTCATTGATATATCGCCATTTTTCAGGCAAAAGCCCGATTGACTAAATGACGATCGTGTGTTCCCTGCGTTAAGTGCGTGTTACGGTCCGGCTGAATGGAATGCAACTGAACAGATCGTTAAGCCGACACGGAAGCCGGTAGCCAAGACATCGCTCACTACGGGGATTTTCCATGTCTCGCCATCGTTCCACACTCTCGCGCCACCCACTGACGCTCGCCCTGCTCGGCACACTGCTCGCCTCCGGCACGGCCCTGGCGCAAAGCGGCAATGCACCGACCCAGCTTGACCGCGTGACGGTCACCGGTTCGCTGATTCCGCAGACCGAGATCGAGAACCACACGCCGGTCCTGACCGTGACCGCAGAGGACATCCAGACCCGCGGCTTCACCAGCGTTGCCGATGTCCTGCAGCAGTCCTCGCTGTCCACTGGCGGCCTGCAGGGTGGCCAGACCTCGGCCTCGTTCACCCAGGGCGCCGAAGCCGCCGGCATGTTCGGCCTCAGCCCGGGTTACACCAAGTACCTCATCAACGGCCGCCCGATGCTTTCATATCCGGCGCTGTACAACGGCGGCGATACGTTCAACAACATCAGCGGCATTCCGATCGACATCGTCGAGCGCATCGAGATCCTGCCGGGCGGCCAGTCCTCACTGTATGGCTCCGATGCGATCGCTGGCGTGGTCAACATCATCCTCAAGGAACGCATGGATGGTGGCGTCCTCAACGTCCGTGGCGGCGCCTACAGCGAAGGCGGCGGCAACAGCTTCCGCTTCAGCGGCGCCCGCGGCTTCAATGGTGTCGATGACCGCTTCCACGCGCTGGTCAATGTGCAGTACGAAAAGACCAGCCCGATCTGGGGCTACCAACGCGATCTGACCAAGGTCAACAATCCCGACGGCTACAGCCCGCAGTACGTCTCCAACGATTTCCTGGTGCTGCTGCCGGCCAACAACAACCGTTACGCGATGATGGACCCGAACCTGTGCGCCAACGTCGCCGGGCAGTTCGATGGCACCACCGTGCTCGGCACCCGGCCCACCGGCCAGGCATGCGGCTCGACCTATGGCACCGGCTACAAGACCATCAAGAACGGCAAGGAAAGCGCGCAGATCTACAGCTCTGCCACCTTCGACGTGAATGACAATTTCCAGCTGTTCGGCGATGCGCTGTACAGCCTGGAAGAGGTCAAGTACGCGACGGGTTCCGGCTACACCTGGTGGGGCACCTCTTCCGGTTGGGGCCGCTTCTACGACCAGGCCAGCGGCCAGTACATGAACCTGCAGCGCGTGTTCGCCCCGGAAGACATCGGCGGCGCCGGCTACCGCGACATCATGAACACCGACCGCAACAAGGCCTATCAGGTGACGCTGGGCGGCCGCGGCACGGCCGGCAACTGGGACTACAGCCTCAGCTTCACCCGCGGCGAGTACAAGCTGACCGAGCGCAACTTCGTGCGCTGGAATGACCCGATCAACGATTACTTCGAACAGCGCGTGCTCGGCCCGGTGCTGGGAACCACCAGCACCGGCTACGACATCTACAGCCCGAACTGGGAAGCGTTCTACGCGCCGCTGCCGGCCGGTGACTTCCAGACCTTCACCGGCTACAGCTACAGCCAGAGCCGCACCTGGCAGAACCTGGCCCGTGCACAGGTCACCAATGGATCACTGTTCAAGCTGCCCGGCGGCGACGCCGGCCTGGCCGTGGTCGTTGAAGGTGGAAGCGAAGGCTGGGACTACAGCCCCGATCCGGGCCTGATGGATGGCAGCGTCTGGGGCACCACGGCGGTCTCCGGTGCTGGCCACCGCAGCAACTATGCGGTGACCGGCGAACTGCGCCTGCCCCTGCATGACATGCTGACGGTGACCGGTTCCGGTCGCTACGACGCCTTCAAGATCGGCAGCAACACCGTCGACAAGTCCACCTACAGCATCGGCGTCGAGTTCCGTCCGATCGAAAGCCTGCTGTTCCGCGGCAAGTACGGTACGGCGTTCCGCGCTCCGACGCTGTCCGACGCGTTCCAGGGCCGTAGCGGCTACTACGCCAACGGCTCCACCGACTACTACCGCTGCGGCCAGTTGGGCTACGACCCGGCCAACACCACCGGTTGCCCGTATGACAGCGTCTCGGTGTTCGGCACCCGCGCCGGCAATCCGGACCTGGAACCGATCACCGCCGACGTCTGGAATGCAGGTGTTGTGTGGGCACCGATCAACAACCTGTCGCTGTCGGTGGACTACTACAACTGGAAGATCAAGAACGAGGTCGATACGCTCAGCTCCGACCAGCTGCTGCTGGCTGAGTACTACTGCCGTGGCGGCCAGGCCAACAACACCTCGGCCAGCTGCCAGAACGTCAACGACTGGATCACCCGCGATGCGTCCGGCGTGCTGGACGAGATCTATACCCCGAAGATGAACGTCGCCCGCCAGAACCTGGAAGCGCTGACCGCCAGCTTCAAGTACGTGCACGACATGGGCCGCTTCGGTTCGCTTCAGTTCTCGGGCAACTACACCGACATGCTCAAGCGCGAACTGCAGCCGCAGCCGGGCGATGAGTTCCTGGACCTGCTGCGTGACCCGTACGCGATGTGGGTGTACGACTCGTACGCCAAGGTGCGCGCCGATGGTTCGGTCGGCTGGGCCAAGGACAAGTGGACCACCACCCTGTACGCCAACTACATTGGCAAGACGCCGAACTACATGGCGTACGTGGGCAATGGCTACGACTACGTCCACAGCTCCGGCTACAAGGCAGGCAAGTGGGGCTCCTACACCACTTACAACCTGAGCGTGAACTACCGTGCGTTGGACAACCTGACCCTGTCGCTGATGGTCAACAACGTGTTCAACAAGATGCCGGACAACCAGCGCTTCAGCTTCGCCGGCACCAGCGGCCAGCCGTACAACAATTACCTGTACAACGCCTACGGGCGTGCCATCTATGTGCAGGCCAAGTACGAGTTCGGCGATCACTGATCCAGGCCCTTGCCGCACCAAAGACCCCGCCCCCGGCGGGGTCTTTTTTTGCTGGTCGCCCCTCCAGGGCGTGACGCGCGCCCGGGCATTCACGCCAAGTTGACTGGATTCACGTCTTCGTTCATCTTCAGGTCATATTGATGTGCCCGCCACAAGGACCCTGCCGACCATGGAACTGCGCTTGTCCCCCGCCCGCCTTGGCGCCGCCGCACTGGCGGCGCTGTGCATTGCCCCTGCCCTCGCAAGCCCTCTGCCAGCCGAGGATTTCGCCAGGATCCCCACCATCCAGTCGGTCACCATGAGCGCCGACGGCAAGCAGCTGGTCGCGATCGTGGCCGCGCCCGGCAGCGACAACAGCGATACCGCCCTGGCCAACTGGAACCTGGATAACCTCGGCGCCGGTCCGGTCGCCATCACGCCATCCGGTGACCGGATGAAGTTCATCGCGGCAAGCGCACTGAAGGCGGGACGCAACCTCGTCATCGGGCGCCAGGAATGGACAGGCAAACTCGGCGGCTGCGGTGAAGGCAACAGTACGGGAGCCACCAAGACCTTCCTGACCAAGGCCTACCTCACCGACGCCACCCAGACCAAGTTCGACGAGGCGTTCGCCAACAACACCCGCACGCTCGGGGTCAGCCCCGAGACCCTTCGCTGCCTCGAACTTGCGGGTACCGCCTCGCTCGTCCATGGGCTGCCGCTGGATGCAGACAGGGTCATCATCAGCCAGCTCAATGAGGCCACGCTGCAGGCCAACTACTACCGCTTCAACCTGCGCACGGGCCAGACCGAACTGCTGTTCAAAGGCAGCTCCCGCACGTCACCCGGCCTGTTCCATCCCCGCACAGGTGAAGTCCTTACCCAGACCCAGGTCGAATCCGCCGGCTCCGACGATTTCGAACAACGCATTCTGATCAAGAACAGCGCCGGCCAGTTCGAAGTGCACGCCCCCCTGACCACCCGACTGAGCGAACGCTATACGGTGGAAGTCGTCGGCATAGACGATGACAGCGGCAAGCTGTACGTGCTGACCGACCAGTTCTCGGATCTGGTGCAGGCGCGACTGTACGATCCTGCCAAAAAGGAGTTCGACAAGGAGCCTCTGGCCGCCCATCCATCCTTCTCGATCAGTTCACTGATCCTGGGCACGCGCAAGAGCAACTTCAACCAGGTCCTCGGCTTCTATATCGACGGTCCGCAACGACAGGCCGTGTACGTGGATCCGCAGATGAAGGCCCTGCAGGAGGGCCTGCAGAAAGCCTATCCCGGCCTGAGCATCTACATCACCGGCTACAACGACGACCTTTCGCGCGTCCTGTTCACCACGGAAAGCAACCGCAACCCGAAGAGCTACTTCATCCTGGCCGATCGCAAGGATGTCGTGCCACTCGGCAACGAGCGCCCCTGGGTGGACAGCAAGCAGATCGGTGAACAACGCTGGGTGACCTACACCGCACGCGATGGGCTGCAGATTCCAGCGATTCTGGATCTCCCGCCGGGCTGGAAGCAGGGCGAAGGCCCGCTGCCGGCACTCGTTCATCCGCACGGCGGGCCGTGGGCACGCGACTACACCGGCTGGGATGCATCAGGCTGGGTGCCGTTCTTCACTTCGCGCGGCTACGCCGTGTTGCGCCCTCAGTACCGCGGCAGCGCCGGCCTTGGCCGCAAGCTCTGGCTGGCAGGTGACGCCGAGTGGGGCCAGAAGATGCAGGACGACAAGGATGACGGCGCCGCCTGGCTCGTCTCACAGGGCATCGCCGCCAAGGACCGTATCGCGATCTTCGGCTATTCCTACGGCGGCTTCGCGGCGGCCGCCGCGACAGTGCGCAGCCCCTCCCCCTACCAGTGCGCCATCGCGGGTGCCCCGGTCACTGATCTTGGCCGACTGGGCACCTCCTGGAGCCAGAACCGCCTGCAACGCATTCTGCAGGGGCGCACGGTGAAGGGCATGGACCCGATGCAGAACACTGCAAAGGCCACGATTCCTCTGCTGACCTTCGTCGGTGACCGTGACGTACGCACGCCGTCCTTCCATGCGAGGAACTTCTACAACGGCGTACAGGGCAAGGTCCCAGCCCGGTTCGAGCTGATCCCCGACATGCCGCACAGCATGCCGTGGTACCCCGTGCACTTCCGGACGACATTGACGCTCATGGCCGACTACCTGAGCAAGGATTGCGGCCCCGGCGGCCTCTGATCCCTCCCCGGGCACCCTCGCTTTCACCAAGCCCCTGCCGGCCAGGCAGGGGCTTTTTCATGCCCCAAATACTGAATTTCCCTATAACAACAGCAAGTTAAGAGATTTTAATATTCATGTTGCATTTACTTTACGCGACTCATACACTCCATTAACCGAAGCATAACAAGTGGGGATCAAACCGAAATGCGCAACGCCAACCGCCAATCTAAGCCAAGCCGCGTCCCGTTGACTCTTGCTGTGCTGGCCTGCCTGCAGGTCGCACCGGCTCTGGCCCAGGAATCCACCCAGCAGGAAGCAAAGGCGTCAAGCAGCTCAAGCACTTCCACCCGCGCAACCGATCTTGACAAGGTCACAGTCACCGGCTCCCTGATCCGCCGTGCGGACTACGAGACCACTTCGCCGGTGTTCACCATCAACGCCGAAACCAACGCGAAGCAGGGCCAGGTCAACGTGGCCGAGTTCCTGCAGAAGTCGGCCATCGGTTCGGCCGAAACCCAGATCACCCACCAGTTCGGCGGCTTCGTCGTGGACGGCGGCACCGGCGTACAGACCGTGTCGCTTCGCGGCCTGGGCGCCAACCGCACCCTGGTGCTGCTCGATGGCCAGCGCCCCGGCCCGGCCGGTACCCGTGGCGCCGTCGGCGCCTTCGACCTGAACGTCATTCCCACCGCCATCCTGCAGCGTGCCGAGATCGTGAAGGACGGTTCGTCCTCGATCTATGGTTCCGACGCCGTGGCCGGTGTGGTCAACCTGATCACCAAGAAGAACATCGAGCGCCCGGAGCTGACCGTTACCGGCCGCGTCCCGACCGAAGGCGGCGGTGAAGTGTTCTCGGCGTCGCTGGCCAATGGCTGGAACTTCGAGAAGGGCAGCATCATCGCTGCCGTCGAGTGGTATCAGCACAACGAGCTGACCCGTGGCGACCGCGACTTCCTCAACTGCAGCAACGACCTGGTCAAGGACGCCGACGGCAACCGCATCGACCGCGAAGATCGTTCGCTCAATGCCGGTACGCCGCTGGCCAACTGCGTCAACATGCTGCACAACGTGGTCGACATCGGCAGCACCCGCTATGTGCCGTCGGGTGATGGCACCACTGTCGGCCCGCTGCCGGGCTACCGCCCGCGCAAGACCCAGAGCTACGCGCGCGGCCAGGCCTTCTTCGATGAGCCGGTGAACTTCGCGCGCTGGGGCCAGGGCCACATCATCAACAAGCAGGAGCGGAAGACCGCCTACGTGGCCACCGACTTCGGCTTCGATTCGGTCAACTGGAAGACCCAGTTCCTGTTCAACCGTCGCGAAACCGAGACGTTCTCCTGGCGCCAGTTCTTCCCGTATGCCTACATCCCGGGTACCGAGATCGTCGCCAACCCGGTGATGCTGTTCAAGTCCCAGCAGGATGTCACCGTCGATTACTTCTACGCCGCCACCAAGCTTGACGGCCTGTTCAAGGGCACCGACACCTGGGCGTGGGAAGTCAACGCGAACTTCAGCCACTCCAGTGGCAAGTACGGCAATCTGGCCATCCAGGCCTCCAAGAGCGGCGACCTGGACTACACCGACGCGCCGCCGGCGGTGAACTACTTCGACCCGGACTACCTGAGCGGCCGCAAGGTCGACGAGCTGGTCGACAAGCTCGGTGCGTGGGACTGGGGCAAGACCACTTACAAGCAGGCTACCATCAACGCCATCGTCAGCGGCGACCTGTTCGAGATGCCGGCCGGTGCGGTCGGTTTTGCGGGCGGCCTGGAATACCGCTATTACTCGCTCAACGACCAGCCGAGCGAACTGTCCCGCACTGGCGACATCTGGGGCTCGTCCTCGGCTGATGTGACCAAGGGCAACGACAAGGTCAAGGAAGCCTTCGTCGAGTTCGACGTGCCACTGCTGAAGGGCCTGCCGGCGGTGGAATCGCTGAGCCTGAACGCCTCGGGTCGCGTGTTCAAGTACGACAACGTTGCCGATTCGGACAATGTCTGGAAGGTCGGCCTGAACTGGCAGGTCATTCCGTCGCTGCGTCTGCGCGGTTCGATCGGCACCTCCTACCGCGCGCCGGGCCTGTACGAGCTGTACCTCGGCAACGAGACTGGTTTCTTCCAGCAGGCGAACGATCCGTGCGTACGCTGGGGTGAAAGCTCCAATACCAATTACCAGGCCAACTGTGCGGCCGCAGGTATCCCGGCCGACTATGCCGGCGGCGGCAGCAGCGGCACGGTGTACCGCCAGGGCGGTGGTAATTCGCTGATTCCGGAAACTTCGCGTGCGAAGACCGCCGGTATCGTGTTCACCCCGACCTTCGCCAACCTGAGCGTGGCCATCGATTACTTCGACTACGAAGTGAGCAATGAAATCGCGCAGCTGGGCAGCACCAACGTCATGCGTGGCTGCTACGGCGGCACGGTGTACCCGAACAGCTACTGCGATCTGCTGACCCGCAATCCGGCCAGTGCTACCCAGCCGTATGCGGTGACCCAGATCCAGAACAAGTTCATCAACATCAACAAGCAGCGCACCCGTGGCTACGACCTGACCGCAAACTTCGACCACGATTTCTCGTTCGGCAAGTTCTCGGCCGAGACCCAGGTCACCTACACGATCGAAGACACCCAGGAAGTGTTCTCCAGCGCAGCTGCGAGCGGCCTGGAATCCTCGGAGCTGCTGGGTGACATCGGCCGTCCGAAGGTGGTGGGCAACCTGGCGCTGAGCCTGACCCGCGGTGACTGGTCGTACAACTGGCTGACCACCTACATCCACAAGACCGAAGACATCGATCTGAGCCCGGTGTTCACCTACCAGGGTCGTCCGAACTCCTATCGTGACATCGTGGCCGACTCGCGCATCTACCACACCGCTTCGGTCAGCTACGCGCAGGCCGATTGGGAAATCCTGGTGGGCGTCAGCAACATCTTCAACAAGACCCCGCCGTTGGTTTCCATCGGTGTCGCCGATTCCCGCTACGGCAACGTACCGGCCTTCGCCACCCAGTACGACTACTACGGCCGCACCCCGTTCGTGCGTCTGAAGTACAAGTTCTGATCCACGCCTTATCGCAGTACCCCGACAGACCCGGCTTTTGCCGGGTCTGTCTTTTCCGGCCCACGAAGCGGCCCCCTTGCGCCCGGCCATGACCTTCGACACCCTTGCAGGGCAGGCCGGCGGCGTATTGTTCGGCCCACGGCCGTCCCCGCGGCCCTTCCCTGACTCACTCGGCCTGGAGGCCATCAAAGTGACCCGTACTCCCAAGATCGTGCTGCTGACCCTGGCCGTTTCGGCCGCGCTGGTCGGCTGCGGCAAGAACGAAACCCCGGCCAAGGATGCCACCGCCTCCACGCCGGCCGCGGCCGAAGCCACCAACTACACGCTGGACGAGAGCAAGCTGCCGGCCTACAACGCCTTCCAGCCCAGCGATCTGGATGCCAGCAAGGACGCCTGTGGCGCCTTCGGCGACTACGTCAACAGCAAGTGGCTGGCCGCCAATGAAATTCCGGGCGACCGCACCAGCTGGGGCGCGTTCACCATCCTCGACGAGCGTTCGGTAGCCGTACAGCACCAGTTGGCTGAACAGGTCGCGCAGGTCAAGAACCCGAACCATATCGAGAAGATCGTCGGCGACCTGTGGGCCACCGGCATGGACGAAGCCAAGATCAATGCCCAGGGCATCGAGCCGCTGAAGGCCGACCTGACCGCGATCGACGGCCTGCAGGACAAGGCGGCCATCGCCGACTACCTGCGCAGCAGCGCGGCCAAGGGCGACAACGTCCTGTTCGGCTTCGGCGCCGAAGCCGACTTCAAGAACTCGGCCGTCAACCTGGCCTACGCCAGCCAGGGCGGCCTGGGCCTGCCGGACAGCACCTACTACACCGATGCCAAGAACGCCGACAAGCTGAAGGCCTACCAGGCGCACGTCGCCAAGGTGCTGGAGCTGTCCGGCGTCGCCGCTGCCGACGCTGCCAAGCAGGCCGAGGACGTGGTCAAGTTCGAGACCCGCCTGGCCAAGGCCTCCAAGTCGCGCGTGGAGCTGTCGCGCAACGTCGAGCTGTACTACAACCCGGTCACCCTGGCCGACGCTGACAAGCTGACCCCGAACTTCAGCTGGACCGAGTTCTTCAAGTCGCAGGGCGTAGCCGCGCCGGAGAAGTTCTCGCTGGCCATGCCGGCCTTCCATGAGGAAGTGAGCAAGGCGCTGGGCGATACCGATCCGTCGGTGTGGCGCGCCTACCTGCGCTTCCACACCGTGGACAGCGCCTCGCCGTACCTGGCCGATGCCTTCGTGCAGGAGAACTACGAGTTCTACGGCAAGACCCTCAATGGCCAGAAGGAACAGAAGCCGCGCTGGAAGCGCGTGCTGGGCACCATCGAGAACGACGCCGGTGAAGCCTTCGGCCAGCTGTACGTGAAGGTTGCCTTCTCGCCGGAAGCCAAGGCGAAGATGGAAGAGCTGGTGAAGAACCTGGCCGCCTCGCTGAAGGAACGCATCCAGGGCCTGAGCTGGATGAGCGATGAAACCAAGGCCAAGGCCATCGCCAAGTGGGAAACCTTCACTCCGAAGATCGGTTACCCGGACAAGTGGCGTGACTGGGCGGGCCTGCAGACCCAGCGCGACAGCTACCTGGGCAATGTGCGCGCGGCCAGTGAGTTCAATTACAAGTTCAACCTGTCCAAGATCGGCAAGCCGGTGGACAAGACCGAGTGGGGCATGACCCCGCAGACGGTCAACGCCTACTACAACCCGCTGCAGAACGAGATCGTGTTCCCGGCCGCCATCCTGCAGCCGCCGTTCTTCGATCCGAAGGCCGACGACGCACTGAACTATGGCGGCATCGGTGCGGTGATCGGCCACGAAATGACCCACGGTTACGACGACCAGGGTGCACGCTTCGGGCCGACCGGCAACATGGAAGACTGGTGGACCGCCGCTGACAAGAAGAACTTCGAAGGCCTGACCGGCAAGCTGGTCAAGCAGTTCGACCAGTACAAGGTCGACGGCCAGGCCGTGAACGGTCACCTGACCCTGGGCGAGAACATCGCCGACCTGGGCGGCTTGGCTACCGCCTACGACGCGCTGCAGAAGGCGTCCGCCGGCAAGGAAGATGCAAAGGTCGATGGCTTCACCCGCGACCAGCGCTTCTTCTTCAACTGGGCCACCGTGTGGCGCACCAAGTACACCCCGGAAAACGCCAAGGTCCGCCTGGCCACTGACCCGCACGCGCCGGCGCAGTTCCGAGCCATGGGTGCGCCGTCGAACCTGCCGACCTTTGCCGCGGCCTTCCAGTGCAAGGCCGGTTCGCCGATGGCCCGCGCCGGCGAGCAGCAGGTGGTGATCTGGTAAGCCCTGGCTGATGCCAAGGTAGACCTGCAGAGGCCCGGGAATTCCCGGGCCTTTGTTTTTTGCCGCGCCCGTCATCCACGCATGGCGTGGATCTGCTGCGCCTGTGCAGGCCCACGCCGTTGGTAGATGCCGACCTTGGTCGGCGTATGGCACGGCGGAGCCACCGTGATGCGTGCATGCGGTGTCGATGCCACACACCCGGTAGCGCCGGGCCATGCCCGGCGGATGCGCCGTGATGCGTGCATGCCGCGCCCATGCGCGGCTTGCTATAGTGCGCGCGCCCTCAATCCATCACGGATTCGTTCCACATGCCCAATTTCCGTCCGCTTGCCATCGCCCTGGGCATCAGCCTGGCGACTCTGGTCCCGACCCACGATGCCTTCGCCGCCAAGAAAAAGGCCGCGCGTGCCCCGGCTGTCAGTGCCCAGTGCAGCGACTTCTACGACGCCACCAATGCAGGCTGGCTGAAGGCCAACCCGGTGCCGCAGACCGGCGCCACCACCGCGCTGGGCCAGCTGGTCGACCGCAGCCGCCAGCAGCAGCGTGAACTGCTCGACGCAGCGATGAAGGCGCCGCAGGGCAACGTGCAGAAGCTGCTGGGTGACTTCTGGGCCAGTGGCCTGGACGAAGCGGCCGTGGAAGCAGACGGCTCCAACCCGATCGCCCCGCTGCTGACCCGCATCAACGCCATCAAGAAGGCCAAGGATGTGCCGGCCTCGATCGCCGCGCTGCACCAGGTCGGCATCCCGGTGGCATTCAACTTCGGCCCCGACGTCGATCTGAAAGCGCTGGACCGTCACATCGGCTACTTCATGCAGGGCGGCATGGGCCTGCCGGATCCGGCGTTCTACACGCGCACCGACGCCGACACCGTGGCGCTGATGGGCCGCTACCGCAACTACGTCAAGCAGATCCTGGCACTGACCGGCACCCCGGCGGCCAAGCTGGATGCCGAGTCGCAGGCGGTGATCGCGCTGGAAACCGAGCTGGCACGCAATGCGCAGTCGCTGGCCGGCATCAACAACCCGTTCAACAACTACGCGCCGATCTCCACCAAGGAGCTCAACAGCCGCTACCGCAACCTGCAGCTGGATGCCTTCCTGAAGGCACAGGGCGTGGATGACGACCTGGTCTCGCTGGCCGACCCGGGCCTGTTCAAGCAGCTCGACGGCATGGTCACCAAGCTCAAGCCGGACCAGTGGAAGGCCTACCTGCGCTGGCGCGTGGGCGACTCGATGGCACCGTACCTGTCCAAGGCCTACCGCGACGCCGAGTTCGAATTCCGCGGCCGCGTGCTGCGTGGCGAGACCCTGCCGCCGCAGCGCTGGGAAGACGTGCTGGAGGCGATCAACGTGGCCGCTGGCCCGATGGTCGGTCGCGAATACGCTGCCCGTTACCTGTCCGCCGAAGATCGTCGCCAGGCGGCGTGGATCGTCGACAAGGTGCGCGAAGTGCAGATTGAAGCGGTCAAGAACAGCAGCTGGATGAGCACCGAAGCCAAGGCCGAAGCGCAGGCCAAGCTGGCTGCGCTGAAGATCGAGATCGGCACCCCGCTGCGCGACCTCGACTACAGCGTGCAGCCGATGGGCCGCGGTTCGTTCGGTGGCAACATGCTGATTGCTTCGACCTGGCGCCATCGCGAGGAAATGAAGCGCATCGGCAAGGGCAACGCCGACCGTCGCTGGGACGTGCTGCCGCAGCAGCCTTCGCTGGCCTACGATCTGGCCCAGAACCGCCTGATCGTCACCGCCGCGATCCTGCAGGGCCCGGTGTTCAACGCCAAGGCCGACGCTGCCGACAAGTTCGGCAGCTTCGGTGGCCTGGTCGGCCATGAGCTGACCCGCGCGATCGATGCCAAGGGCGCGCTGGTCGACGCCAAGGGCGAGCTGCGCAGCTGGTGGACCCCGGCCGACAAGACCGCCTGGACCCTGCTCGGTAACCGCGTAGCCGCGCAGTACAGCGCCTACGACTTCCCGGGCGTGAAGGGTGCCAAGGTCAACGGCACGCTCACCCAGGAAGAGAACCTGGCCGACATCGCCGGTCTGGAACTGGCCTGGGCGGCGTATGTCGCGCAGGAGCCGAAGGCCAAGCAGGCCCAGCAGCAGGGCTTCTTCCGCGCCTGGTCTGCGTTGTGGGCGCAGCAGCTGGCGCCGAACGAGGCCGTACGTCGCCTGACCGCCGACATCCGTGCACCGGGCCTGTGGCGCAGCAACGGCACGCTGGCCAACCTGCCGGCCTTCGGCGCCACCTTCAGCTGCAAGGCCGGCCAGCCGATGCAGCGCAGTGAAGCCGAGCAGATCAAGGTCTGGCGCTGATCCAGCTGCCACACGGGTAACGCAGAGGGCGCCTTCGGGCGCCCTCCTTTTTTGCAGGTGCAGCACGATCCCGGATTAACACCGCGCATGCTATCGCTGCGGCTTCGTCCAACGTGGAGCCCCGACATGGCACACAAGAACACGATCTGTGTCTGGTATGACAACGGCGCACTCGAGGCCGCCACCTTCTACGCCAGTATCCTGCCCGACAGCGCGGTGACCGCCGTGCATCACGCCCCCGGTGACTATCCGGACGGCAAGGAAGGCAACGTACTGACCGTTGAATTCACGGTCTGCGGCATCCCCTGCGTCGGCCTCAACGGCGGCACCGCGTTCAAGCACAGCGAAGCGTTTTCCTTCCAGATCCAGACCGAGGACCAGGCCGAGACCGACCGCCTGTGGAATGCGATCGTCGGCAACGGTGGCCAGGAGAGCCAATGCGGCTGGTGCAAGGACCGCTGGGGCATTTCCTGGCAGATCAGCCCGCGCATGCTCATCGAAGCGGTGACCTGCCAGGACAAGGCACTGGCCAAGCGCGCCTTCAACGCAATGATGCCGATGAAGAAGATCGACATCGCCACCATCGAAGCAGCGATCAAAAAAGGGGACGGAGGGGATTAAGTCGTTTCTCCCCATTGCCGGTGACCCCATGCGAATTGCGACTTAATCCCCTCCGTCCCCTTTTTCGCGAGGTGCAGATGACCTGGGATGCGATCATCGTTGGCGGTGGCCACAACGGCCTGGTCTGCGCGGCCTATCTGGCGCGTGCCGGAAAGAAGGTGCTGGTGCTGGAACGTCGCGGCGTTCTTGGCGGCGCTGCGGTCACCGAGGAATTCCATCCCGGCTTCCGCAATTCAGTCGCCTCGTACACGGTCTCGCTGCTGCAGCCGAAGGTGATCGACGACCTGCAGCTGCATGCGCATGGGCTGCGCATCGTCGCGCGCCCGGCCAACAACTTCCTGCCATCGCCCGACGACCGCTATCTGTTGTCGGCTCCTGGCCGCACTCAGGCCGAGGTGGCGAAGTTCTCCGAGCGGGATGCGCAGCGCTTGCCCGCGTACGAGGCACGCCTGGAAATCTTCGCCGACGTACTGCGCGCATGGGCTCTGCGCGCGCCGCCCGACCTGGGTGTAGCAGGCGGTTGGCGTGCGCTGCCCGCACTATGGCAGATGGGGAAACTCGGCCGCGAACTGGCGGCGCTGGATGCGCCACTGCGGCAGGAACTGCTGGACCTGTTCACGCTGTCGGCGGCGGAGTACCTGGACCGTTGGTTCGAGAGCGAGCCGATCAAGGCGCTGTTCGGCTTTGATGGCATCGTCGGCAACTACGCAAGCCCGTATACAGCGGGCAGTGCCTACGTACTGCTGCACCACGTATTCGGCCAGTGCAATGGCGTAAAGGGTGCGTGGGGCCACGCGATCGGCGGCATGGGCGCGATCAGCCAGGCCATCGCCAGCGCGGCGCGCGAGGCCGGGGCCGAACTGCGCGTGGATGCCGGTGTGCAACAGGTACTGACCGAACAAGGCCGCGCCGTGGGGGTGGAACTGGTCAACGGCGAAACCCTGCGTGCACGCGCGGTGGTGGCCAACGTCAATCCGAAGCTGCTGTACGAACAGCTGCTGGAGCCAACGCAGGTACCCGCTGCCACACGCGAACGCATGACGAACTGGCGCTGCGGTTCCGGCACCTTCCGGATGAACGTGGCGCTGTCGCGGTTGCCGGACTTCCGTGCCCTGCCCGGCCCCGGCGATCACCTCAGCGCCGGCATCATCATGGCGCCCAGCCTGGATTACATGGACCGCGCGTGGTTGGACGCGCGCCGCGAGGGCTGGTCGCGCGAGCCGATCGTGGAGATGCTGATTCCGAGCACGCTGGATGATTCACTGGCGCCGCGCGGGCAGCATGTGGCCAGCCTGTTCTGCCAGCACGTGGCGCCGGTACTGCCCGACGGGCGCAACTGGGATGATCACCGCGAGACTGTGGCGGACCTGATGATTGCCACCGTCGAACGGTATGCGCCCGGCTTTGCCGGCAGCGTGCTCGGTCGGCAGGTGCTGTCGCCGCTGGATCTGGAACGCACCTTCGGCCTGGTCGGCGGCGACATTTTCCACGGTGCGCTCAGTGCCAACCAGTTGTTCTCGGCACGGCCGATGGTCGGCCAGGCCGGCTATCGCGGTGCCCTGCCCGGTCTGTACCTGTGCGGTGCGGGCACCCATCCCGGTGGTGGCGTCACCGGTGCGCCCGGGCACAATGCCGCGCAGGTGGTGTTGCAGGATGGGTAGAGGTGTGCCGACCAACGGTCGGCACCTACCGCGTCAAATGATCCCATTCAAAGCGTGCCAACCAAGGTTGGCACCTACCCGCGTGAAGCGAGGCGCATCGCGCCTCACTTCACGCTGCGCAGATGGTTCGGGCGCTTCGGTGGGCCGGGCGGGCGGCGCTTGTTGAACGGCGATTGTCCGCGCCAGTAGCGGATCAGCAACCAGCCGAACAGCATGCCACCGAGGTGCGCGAAGTGGGCCACGCCGGGCTGCCAGCCGGTCATGCCCAGCACCAGCTCGCCCACACCGAACAGGATCACAAAGGTCCGTGCCTTCATCGGGATCGGCGGGAACAGCAGCATCACCCGCTGGTTGGGGAACAGCATGCCGTAGGCCAGCAGCAGGCCAAACACGCCGCCGGAGGCGCCTAGCACCGTGGCCGGGTTTTCCAGCAGCGTGCCCACCAGCAGCTGGCAGACACCGGCACCGGCCACGCACACCAGGTAATACAGCAGGAAGCGCTTCTCGCCCCAGGTCTGCTCCAGCGGCGCGCCGAACATGAAGACCGCCAGCATGTTGAAGAACAAATGGCCGAAGCTGCCATGCAGGAAGCCGTAGGTCAGCAGCTGCCAGGGCTGGAAGTTGCCGCCCGGCGAGAATGCGTCGAAGCCCTGCTGAAGGGGTTGCAGCATGAAGGGCTCGAAGGTCTGCATGCCGAGCAGGAACGGCTGCTGCAGCAGGAACAGGATCGCATTGGCGATCAGCAGGGCCTTGGTGACGGTTGGCAGTCGCGGGAACATGGGAGCACCGGCATGGAACGGCCTCCATCATAGCCGCAGCACCGTGTCTTGTTGGCGACCGGCAGGCGCGGCCTGTTCAGTCGCCAGCGGTGCTCAGCCCGGACCCCACACAGCGGCATCCAGTGCCGCCGCCGGATCAGCCGCCGTCATCCGCACCCGGCCGTTCTCCACCCGCACGCCCTCGGCGCGCAACCGCTGTGACTGTTCGCGCCAACCAGCCGAACCTTCCTCCATGGCAATGCGCCCATCCGAGCGCAGCACGCGATGCCAGGGCAGGTCCGGGTCGTCGTTCTGGCCCAGGATGCGCGCGGTCAGGCGCGCACGCCCGGGCAGGCCCGCGCGCAGCGCCACCTGCCCATAGCCCATCACCTGCCCCGCCGGGATCGCGCGGATCACCGCCAGGATGCGCGCGCGCGCCTGCTCAGGCGTCAGCGCCGCAGGCGGGTTACCAGCAGAACGCCGATCAGCACCAGCACGGTGCCGGCGATCTGCGCCGGCCCCATCGGTTCGTCGAGCAGCCATAGGCTCATCACGATGGTGGAAACAGGGCCCAGCATACCGACCTGCGCGGCCAGCGACGAACCCACGCGCTGCACCGCCAGCATGATCGCCAGCACTGGCAGCACCGTGCACACGGTGGCATTGACCAGCGACAACCACTGCACCGGCGCCGGTGCCTGCCACAACAACGGCAGCGGATGGGTCACCGCGAAATGCAGCAGCACCAGCACGCTGGCCACGCAGCTGGCGTAAGCGGTCAGCCGCACCGCTCCGATACGCGCGACCACCTGCCCGCTGCCGAACAGGTACAGCGCATAGCTGAGCGCACTGCCCAGCACCAGCAGGCTGCCAACGATGATCTGCCCACCCTCGCGCTGCAGGTCATGGCCGAACGCCAGCAGCACGCCCAGATAACTCAGCACCAGCGCGCCGATCTGCCATCGGCCCGGCCGCTGGCGCGCCAGCAGCACGTTGATCAGCAGCACCAGGGTCGGGTTCAAGTACAGGATCAGCCGTTCCAGCGTCACGCTGATGTACTGCAGGCCCTGGAAGTCGAGCAGGCTGGACAGGTAGTAGCCGGTGAAACCCAGCCACAGCACGCGGGCACGGTCGGCCCAGGACAGTGGTTCGGCCCGACGCGCGGCCCACAGCGCCATCAAAACGAACAGCGGCAGCGCCATCTGCATGCGCAGGGCAAGCAGCGTGGTGGCATCCACGCCGTGACGCAGGCCGAGCTTGACGATGATCGCCTTGCCGGAAGCAGCGATGGCGCCGATCGCTGCCAGGCCGATACCCCCCAGCGCAATGCGTGGGGAGGCGGTGGCGATACGGGAAGCGGGATTGGACATCAGGACGACGGCGGGCCGCTCGGAGCGGCCCGGGAAAGCGTGGGGGCGCCCATTGTCGCACGGGGGCGTCCGGTGCCCGCCTTGTAGAGTCGAGCCATGCTCGACTGTCTTTCCACCGCAGTCGAGCATGGCTTGTATGTTCCTCCCGGCTCCTACGCGGTATGTAGGAGCCAGGGTGGAGGGAC
>NZ_JASJSQ010000077.1:0-23749 GCF_030236855.1 Stenotrophomonas maltophilia group sp. Smal13 | reverse complement strand
GGCGCGGCCGGGGCGGCGCCGGGGTGGCGATTTTAGCGCCATTCGGGGCCGGGACGTCGGCACCGGCCGGCCGGCGTCGAAATCAGCCCTAAAGTTGGCAGGATTTTTGCAGATAACCCAATAGCACCCACCGTGGCTGGCGCCGTAGGCGCCCGTGACCGGAATTGGAACAGGGGCCGGTACAGGCGCACGGTGGGGGAGCAGAGGGCCGGCAGTCGGGGGACTGTCCGGCCCTGTTTTTTTTGGCTGCCGGGAAGGCGCGATCCACGCATGGCGTGGATCCACTGACGCTGGGGCTCTCGCCGGTTGGGGCGCCCCGGCAAAACAAACGGCCCCGCGCTGCGGGGCCGTCTGCCTTCAGAGGTGCCGACATCCGACAGGGCCGGAACAGGGGGGATCCAGATGTTCCTGTCGGATATCGACGTAGAGCTTTTTGCGGCGGCCCGTGTCGTTTTTGTCACTTTGTGACGCGGGCCGTCACTGGTCCCGTAGAGTGCGGCTTGGACCGTGTGAAATGCAATACGGTTCAGCGCTCAACTGTGCGCTGCGTCCCACGATCCATGTTGCGCCAGGGGGAGCCGTTCATCCTCGGCGCACTGGGCGCCGGGGCCGGACGGGCCTGCGGCGGAGGTGCCGACGGCTGGATGTTCGATTGCGGCGGGCGACGCATCGAGTCCATGTTCCGCCACGGCGAACCGCCGTTGTACGACGGCCGCGACGGCGGCGGACGGTTCTCGCCACCGTTGCCGGGCGGGCGCGGCGGCGGACGGTGGTTGTGCGGCGGGCGGTAGACCGGGCGCGAGTAGTACGGGTTGCCATAGCCGCCGTAGTAGCCGCCATAGCCACCGTAGTACGGGTAGCCGTAGTTGTAGGGATAGCCGGCCGGGTAGCGGTATTCCACCGACGGCGCACCGTGGTAGTAGCTGCCGCTGCGGCCACCGCCGACATAGTCGTAGGTGGTGCAGCCGGTCAGGGCCAGCATCAGGCCACCGGCAAGCATCAGGCGCGTTTTCATGGTGGGTCCCCCCAGAGGACGGGTTGTGCAGTCAGCTTCGTGCGCAGGCGTTGAATCGGCCCTTAACTTCACTGGCCAGGATGAATGGAGGTGAAGGCCCTCATGCTGGCATGACCTGTGCCGGGGTCGCCAGCGTGGAGCCATACGTTAATCTTGCGTCATGAGCGATTCACTGTTGCCCCGTGCCGATGATGTCCTGGCTGCCGCTGCGCGGATCGCGCCGCACGCCAGCGTGACCCCGGTGCTGCGCTCGCGCACGCTTGATGCGCTGGCCGGCGCGCAGCTGGCGTTCAAGGCCGAGCATCTGCAGCGCGGTGGCGCATTCAAGTTCCGCGGCGCCTGCAATGCGGTGTGGTCGCTGGATGCCGATCGCGCCAGTGCCGGCGTGGTCACCCATTCCTCCGGCAACCACGGCGCCGCCCTGGCCCTGGCCGCGCGCACCCGTGGCATTCCCTGCCACGTGGTGGTGCCCGAAGGTGCGGTGGCGGCCAAGCTGGCCAACATTGCCCGCCACGGTGCCACGCTCTGGCGTTGCCCGCCGACCATCGCCGACCGCGAGGCCACCTGCGCCAAAGTACAGGCTGATACCGGCGCCACCCTGGTCCACCCCTATGCGGACCCGGCGGTGATGGCCGGGCAGGGCACCGCGGCACTGGAACTGCTGCACAGCGACGGCCCGTTCGATGTGCTGGTGGTGCCGGTGGGCGGCGGTGGCCTGGCCAGCGGTACCGCCCGGGCCCTGCAGCTCGCCAGCCCGCAGACCCGGCTGGTGCTGGCCGAACCGGCCGGCGCCGACGACACCGCGCGCTCGTTGGCCGCAGGCGAGCGCCAGGCGGCCGTCACCCCGGACACGATCTGCGATGGCCTGCGTACCCTGATCGGCGCACCCAACTTTGCGTTGCTGCGTGCGGCCGGTGCTGAGGTGATCGTGGTCGATGATGCCGCGACGATGGCGGCGATGCGCCTGCTGTGGGAGGTGCTCAAGCAGGTGGTCGAACCGTCCTCGGCCACCGTGCTGGCCGCGGTGCTGGCACAGCCGCAGCGGTTCGCCGGCCTGCGCGTGGGCCTGGTGCTGTCCGGCGGCAATGTCGACCTGCCCGCACTACGCTGGGGGACGCCGTGAGCCGCGACCGGCATCGTCCTCGTACCGGCCTGCTGGGCTGGCTGTGGCGGCTGTTCGTGGTGCTGGTGATCTGGCTGCTGGGCGTGACCGCCTGGATCGTCTGGGTCGGCGAGCGTGACCAGGCCGCCAAGGCCGACGCCATCATCGTGCTCGGTGCGGCGGCCTATGACGCCAAGCCGTCGCCGGTGTTCGAAGAACGCATCCGTCATGGCCTGGATCTCTATGAAGCCCGGTACGCACCACTGCTGATCTTCACCGGCGGCTACGGTGGTACCGGCGCGCGCTTTTCCGAATCGCAGGTGGCGCGACGCTATGCGCTCAAGCACGGCGTGCCGGACGATGCGATCCTGATCGAGACCGCCTCGCGCAACACCGTGCAGAATCTGGTCGAGGCCAAGCGGCTGATGGACCAGCGCGACCTGCACCGGGTGATCATCGTCAGCGACCCGCTGCACATGGCGCGCGCGCTGCGCCTGAGCAAGGCGCTGGGCATCGATGCGCTGGCCTCGTCCACGCCCAGCACGCGCTTCCGCAGCTTCCACACCAGCTGGCGCTTCCTGGTGCAGGAAATCTATTTCTTCCACCGCGACCTGGTGCGCCCGCCGCTGAGTTCGCCGGCCAATACCTGAGGCGGGTGCCTGCATTTGGGTGGGTGCCGACCTTGGTCGGCACACTGCTGGCGGCACCGCGATCTGATGGGGTGTGCCAACCAAGGTTGGCACCTACCGGAGCGATTCGCGTGCGGTGTGGAATGCGGTAGTGCCGGCCGCTGGCCGGCAGATGCCCACCATGGAATCGTGAGGTTGCCGGCCAGCGGCCAGCACCACCGGACGATCAGGTCTGCTTGCGCCGGATCGGAATCGCCGACACCGGTACCGAGGCCACGTCATGCCCGCCTTCGCGGATCGGTGCGCCCGGGTCTGGTGCCCAGGCGTGGGCATAGATCACTTCCCAGCTGCTGGGCAGCTTGCCGTCGGCGCGCCGCATCGGTTCGTACGCTGCTGCCGCGGCGGCGAAACGGCCACGTCCGGTCAGCGTGTGGCGGCGGTCCACCCGCGCATTGGTCGCGCCCATCGCGCGCAGCTCGCGCATCAGCGAGGGCAGGTCATCGTAGGTCAGGGTGAACAGATCGCGGTCCAGCACCGGGTCGCGGAAGCCGGCCATCATCAATGCATCGCCGAACTGGGCGATCTGCGCGAAGCGGCTCACGTGCGGGCGGTCATCGGCGGCCGCGAAGGCCTCGTTGAGTTCGACCAGCGTGTCCGGGCCGAAAGTGGAGCACAACAGCAGGCCACCGGGCTTGAGCACGCGACGGAAGCCGGCAAACACCGCCGGCAGGTCGTCCACCCACTGCAGGCACAGGTTGCTGAAGATTACGTCCACGCTGTTGTCGGCCAGCGGCAGCGCGGCGGCGTCGCCGCACAGGCGCTGGAACGGCTTCCACCAGCCCGCCTGGCGCTTGGCTTGGTCCAGCATCGGCAGCGCCACGTCCAGCGCGATCACCTGCGCCTTCGGCCAGCGCTTCTTCATCAGCGCACTGGCGTGGCCGGTGCCCGCGCCAATGTCCAGCACCACCTCGGGCTTGCGCGCCTCCAGGTAGTCCAGCGATTCGATCAGCCGCGCCTGCACCTCGCGCTGCAGGGCGGCGGCGGCGTCGTAGCTGTTGGCGGCGCGGGCAAACGCGCGGCGGACATGGCGGGCATCGAAGTGGGACGGCATTGCGAAAGTCTCTTAGAACGTACCGGGGTAGGCGCCGCCGTCGATCAGCAGGTTCTGCCCGGTGAGGTAACCGGCCTGTGCGCTGCACAGGAAGGCGCAGGCGGCGCCGAATTCGTCCGGCGTGCCGAAGCGGCCGGCGGGAATCTGCTGGCGGCGGCGTTCGGCCACTTCGCCGGCATCGCCGTCCTTGCCCGCAGTGTGGGCGAAGTTGGCGCGCAGGCGGTCGGTGTCGAACTGGCCCGGCAGCAGATTGTTGATCGTGACGTTGTGCGCCACGGTGCGGCGCGACAGGCCGGCGACGAAGCCGGTCAGGCCGCTGCGCGCGCCGTTGGACAACGCCAGGATGTCGATCGGGGCTTTCACCGCCGACGAGGTGATGTTGACGATGCGGCCGAAGCCACGCGCGATCATCGCGTCGACGGTGGCGCGGATCAGCGCGATCGGCGCCAGCATGTTGGCGTCCAGCGCGGCAATCCAGTCATCGCGCTCGAAATTGCGGAAGTCGCCCGGCGGCGGGCCACCGGCATTGGTGACCAGGATGTCCACCTGCGGGCAGGCGGCCAGTACCGCGGTGCGGCCGGCCTCGGTGGTGACGTCGGCGGCGACCGCGCGCACCTCGGCAGCGCCGGGCAGGGCGCGCAGTGCTTCAGCGGCAGCCTGCAGGGCGGCTTCGCCCCGGGCCACGACCACCACGTTGACGCCCTCGCGCACCAGCGCACGCGCGCAGCCAAGGCCCAACCCCTTGCTTGCGCCGCAGACCAGTGCCCAGCGGCCGTTGATACCCAGATCCATGCGTCAATCCTGCGGAATTCGGAGGGGGCTCATTGTCCGCCATCGGCCGGTGACAGGCCGGCAACGAAGTGTTGCAGGGCCGCGGCGACCTCGTCGGCATGGCCGAGGAACGGCGCATGGCCGCCGTGGGCGATGGTCAGCGCCTGCCCGCCCGGGGCCAGTGCCGCAGCGGCCTGCATCGCCGTCGGCGACACCAGCCGGTCACGCTGGCCGGCGATCCACAGGCTGGATTTGCCCAGCGTCGGCAGCGCGCCGCGCAGGTCGGTGCTTTCCAGCAGGCGCAGGCCTTCCAGCAGGGCGCGTTCGGTGGGTGCACCGCGCTCGACCAGGCGCTGGCGCAGCGTGCGCAGCTCCTCGCGGGCGTGTGCCGAGCCCATCACATCCAGCGCCAGGAAGCGCTCCAGGGTGCCGCCGAAATCGCTGGCCAGCTCGCGTCCGAACTGTTCGAACACCGCCGGTTCTACTGCATGCGGCCAGTCGTCGCCACGCACGAAGCGCGGCGTGGCCGCGATCATCGCCAGCCCGCGCACTTTCGGCAGCGTTGCGGCCGCGTGCAGCGCAAACAGGCCGCCCAGCGACCAGCCGCACCACACCGCCGGCGGCGTGGCCGCGGCAATGGCGTTGACCACGAACGGCAGGCGCAGTGGCGTGGTGTCCTCGCGGCTGTGGCCATGGCCCGGCAGATCAACCAGATGCAGGGTGAAGCGATCGGCCAGGCGTTGCACCAGCGGCGCGAACACGCCGCCCTGCAGGGCCCAGCCATGGATCAGTACCAGGTCCGGCCCCTGGCCGGTGACGTCGATATGCATGGGAAAACGGCAACAGGCTCAGGCAAAGACCGGCAGCGGCGGTGGCGCGGCCTCACGCGCGGCCAGGTCGACGCGATCGCGCGCGCTGGCAATGGCTTCGACCACGCCACGCACCTGCTCGGGGGTGTGCAACGCGGACAGGGTGACGCGCAGGCGCGCCTTGCCTTCGGGAACCGTGGGCGGGCGGATCGCGCCGACCAGCCAACCGGCCTGTTCCAATGCCTTGGACATCGCCACGGCGCGGTGGTCGTCGCCACACAGCAGCGGCTGGATCGGCGTTTCCGAGGCCATCAGGTCCAGGCCATGGCGGCGGGCTTCGCCGCGGAACAGCGCGATCAGGTCGGTCAGTTTAGAACGCCGCCAGTTGTCACGGCGCGCCAGGCGCACCGCTTCCAGTGCTGCGGCGGCCAGCGGCGGCGGCATCGCGGTGGTGTAGATGTAGGGGCGCGCGGTTTCGGCCAGGTGCTCGACCAGGTCGTCGCGGCCCAGCACCAGCGCGCCGGAACCGCCCAGTGCCTTGCCCAGCGTGACCAGCTGCAGCGGCACATCGTCCACGCCCAGCCCGGCAGCCGCGACCGCGCCACGGCCATCGCCCACCACGCCCACGCCATGCGCATCGTCCACATAGAACAGCGCCTGCTGCAGACGTGCCACAAGCGACAATGCACGCAGCGGTGCGATGTCGCCATCCATGCTGAAGACACCATCGGTGGCCAGCATCGCCGCGCCATCGGGCGCGTGCTTGAGCTGGCGCATCGCACCTTCGGCATCAAGGTGCGGATAACGGCGCAGGCGCGCACCGGCCAGCCGCGTCGCATCGAGCAGGCTGGCGTGGTTGAGCTTGTCCTGCACGCACACATCGTTCTCTTCGCTCAGCAGCGCCTGCTGCACGGCCAGGTTGGCGGCGAAGCCGCTGCCGAACAGCAGCGCGCGCGGGTAGCCCAGCCACTCCGCCACTTCGCGCTCCAGCGCCTCATGCAGGGCGTGGTGGCCGCAGACCAGATGCGAGGCACCCGCGCCGGTGCCTTCGCGTGCGGCCGCATCCTGCAGTGCATTGACCACGCTGAACTGCTGGGCCAGGCCCAGGTAATCATTACTGCAGAAGCCGGTCAGCCACTGGCCGTCCACTTCCAGGCGGACGCCGTCACGACGGGTGACCGTGCGCCGCGTGCGGCGACGGCCTTGGGCATCGCGCAGGGCGCGTTGGGCGTGGAGGCGGGCGGTCAGGTCGGGGCGGGCCATGGTGGCTGAATGCGACGACGGGGCGGCTAGGGTAGCGCGTTGCCGCGACGCCTGCTTGCGGCCCGTCTCAGGCCGCGTGAGCGCAGCCACAGCCGGGTGCATCGGCGCTGATATCGGCGTGCACGGTGCCGCCGTGGTCGTGGCCCTCGGCATCCACCTGCACCGCCATCGGCTGCAGTCCCAGCCGCGCGAACAGCGCCAGGTCACGCTCGCTTTCCGGGTTGCCGGTGGTCAGCAGCTTGTCGCCATAGAAGATCGAATTGGCACCGGCCAGGAAACACAGCGCCTGCAGCTCATCGTTCATCGCCTCGCGCCCGGCCGACAGCCGCACCATCGAGCGCGGCATGGCGATGCGAGCCACCGCGATCATGCGCACGAACTCGAACGGGTCCAGCTCGGCACTGCCATGCAGCGGCGTGCCGGCCACCTGCACCAGCTTGTTGATCGGCACCGAATCGGGATGCGCCGGCAACGTGGCCAGTGCCAGCAGCAGGCCGACACGCTGCGCGCGCGTCTCGCCCATGCCGACAATGCCGCCGCAGCAGGTCTTCAGACCGGCATCGCGCACGTGCTCCAGCGTATCCAGGCGGTCCTGGTACTGGCGCGTGTGGATGATCGAATCGTAGTAGTCCGGCGCGGTGTCGAGGTTGTGGTTGTAGTAGTCCAGGCCGGCGTCCTTCAGCGCACGTGCCTGCTCGCCACTGAGCATGCCCAGCGTGGCGCAGGTCTCCAGGCCAAGCGCCTTTACCCCGGCGATCATTGCCGCCACCTTCGGAATGTCGCGGTCCTTCGGCGATCGCCACGCGGCACCCATGCAGAAGCGCGAGGCACCGGCGGCCTTGGCCTGGCGTGCCTTGGCCAGCACTGCCTCGGTCTCCATCAGCTTCTGCGCGTTCACGCCGGTGCTGTAGCGCTGCGCCTGCGGGCAGTACGCGCAGTCTTCCGGGCAGCCGCCGGTCTTGACCGACAGCAACGTGGAGACCTGCACCTGCGATGGGTCGAAATGCTCGCGGTGGACCGCTGCGGCGCGGAACAGCAGCTCGGGGAACGGCAGATCGAACAGCGCCTGCAGTTCGTCGTGTTGCCAGTCGTGGCGGATGGCAGCAGCCATGGCGGGACCTTGGGTACGAATGGAGCGAGGGCGGCAGTGTGGGTGGGTGTGCCCGAGCTGTCAACTTAAATATTCTTTTATGGTTTACAGAAATCGACCGCCGGAAATGCACGCTACGGTGTAACTTCATTGCTGCATACGGACTCGCGAGCATGTGCCATGGACAGCCACCAGCCCTACCCGATCCGCCGCGATGCGGTGCTGTGCAGCCTGGCCGAACTACCCGACGGCGGCCTGCGCGTGGTGATGGATGATCTGCGCCAGACGGGTGAACCCGGGCACTGGCAGAACCGCATCTTCGTGACCTTCAAGGACTACGCGGCGGGGCAGCTCGATCCGTCGACGCTGCCGGACGAGGAGTTGCAGGCGTTCGGCCTGTACGTGCTGGTTCGCCTGCTGGCCATCAATGGCTGCCTGCGCGACACCGAGGAGGAGCCCGACAGCGATGCCCACCTTACCGAGCAGCAGCGACAGAACATCGCCGCGCTGACCGACGAGGACATCGCCTGGATCGATGCGCAACTGCTTTCCCACTGCGATGGGCAGTTCCGGAAAATCGCCTTCATCGTGGGCAACGCGATGTCGCTGGACCCGCAGCGCCGCGCCGGCATTGCCGATGTCTTCTACGCCCAGCGCGTGCGCAAACTGGTCGCGCGCGGCGTACTGGAAGCGCAGGGCGACCTGGCGCGCATGCGCCATGGCGAAGTGCGCATCCGGCAGCAGCCCTGACCGCACCGCTACACTGGGCCACCCAGCACAGCAACGGCCATGAATCTGCCCCGCTTTCCCTGCCATCCCGCCCTCGTCAGCACTGGCAGCGTGGTGGCCGTCGATACGCCGAGTGTCTGCTGATGAGCACCGGATCGGGCGCAATGCCGCCAGGCGGAAAGCTGCTGATACTCGACCTGGACGAAACGTTGGTGCACGCAACCGAGCGCGAACTGGAGCGGCCGGCGGACTTCCGCCTTGTCGGCTACCACGTCTACCTGCGGCCGCACCTGCAGGCGTTCCTCGACTATGCCTTCGCCCATTTCACGGTGGGGGTGTGGACGTCTTCCGCGCAGTTGTACGCAGAGCCGCTGGTGGCCCGCCTGATGCCGGGCCGCCCGCTCGCATTCCTGTGGTCCGCGCAGCGGTGCAGCACGGCGCGTGACTGGGACACTGGCGGCTATGCGTCGCAGAAGCGGCTGGGCAAGCTGAAGCGTCACGGCTTCCGGTTGGAGCAGATGATCGGTATCGACGACACGCCCAGCAAGTACGCCAGAAACTACGGAAACCTGGTCGAGGTGCGTGAGTTCACCGGTGATGCGAGCGATGATGAGTTGGCACATCTGCCGCTCTATCTGGAGTGGCTGCGGCAGCAGCCCAACGTGCGCAGCGTGGAAAAGCGCCGGTGGCGGGAGCGCCTGCCGGACTAGCGGTGCACGCACGGGGCAGGCTGTCAGCAGGATCCATGGACGGGCATTTCACCGCATCCTGCAAGGCCTTCAGCCACAGTAGCCGCTGTCCGCCTTCCTCCGCAGCGTCCAGACTGCCCCGCATGACCGATCTCCATCGCCTCCGCGGCCGTATCACCGCGCTGGTTCTCAGTGAGGCCTGGCGCCGCCGCGCCGCACTCTGGGGCGGCGCCGTGGCCGTGGCTCTGGTGGCCATCCTGTTCGCCAAGGCCAGCGACGCGGCCTACCACCTGTTCCAGCGCATCACCTCGCATTCGCCGTGGTGGGCCCTGCTGCTCACACCGGGCATCTTCGCGCTGCTGGCCTGGCTGACCTCCGGTGTGCTGAAGCCCACGCGGGGCAGCGGCATTCCGCAGGTCATCGCCGCACTGGACAAGCCGGATGAGTCGTTCCGCAGGACCAATCTTTCGCCCGCGGTCTCAGCCGGCAAGCTGCTGCTGACGTCGTTGTCGCTGCTCGGTGGCGCGTCGGTCGGGCGCGAGGGACCCACCGTGCATGTGGGCGCCAGCCTGATGTACCTGTTCGGCCGCTGGTTCGGCTTCAAGGATCCACGCGAGCTCTCGCACTTCCTGCTGGCCGGTGGTGCAGCGGGCATTGCGGCGGCGTTCAACACGCCGCTGGCCGGCATCGTCTTCGCCATCGAGGAGCTCAGCGGCCGTTTCGAGCATCGGTTTTCCGGCACCTTGCTGACCGCAGTGATCGTCGGTGGCGTGGTGTCGCTGGGCCTGCTCGGCAACTACACCTATTTCGGCCATGTAAGCGCGCGGCTTCCGCTGGGACAGGGCTGGCTGGCGATCCTGCTGTGTGGCGTAGTGGCCGGATTGCTGGGTGGATTGTTCGCGCGCGCGGTGCTGGCCAGTGCCGCGGGCCGCCCGCGTTGGCTGGGCCAGCTGCGGCAGCGGCATCCCGTCCTGCTGGCAGCAGGCTGCGGCCTGGTGGTGGTGGCGCTGGCGTTGACGTTCGGCGAAGGGGCGTTCGGCACCGGCTACGAACAGGCGCGCAGCCTGGTGCAGGGGCAGGCGATGGTGGGCCATGAATTCGGTCTGATGAAGCTGCTGGCGAATCTGGCGTCCTACGTGGCGGGTATCCCCGGTGGCCTGTTCTCGCCGGCGCTGGCGGTCGGTGCCGGCCTTGGGCATAACCTGGCGGTACTGATGCCGGGCGTGGATCCGCGAGCATTTGTACTGTTAGGCATGTGCGCCTATCTGACCGGCGTCACCCAGGCACCGCTGACCTCGGCGGTGATTTCGCTGGAGCTGACCGACAGCGGCGACCTGCTGCTGCCGATCCTGGCCACGGTGCTGATCGCGCGTGGTGTGTCCGGGCTCGTGTGCCGGGTGCCGATCTATCGTGGTCTGGCGGAGTTGTTGATGATGCCGGCTGCGCCGCCGTCGGATGCTGGACATCGCGAACGTCCTTCCTGACGGGGACGCGATGACGGATAGCACCGACGCCGCAGCACGTGCTTCGCCGATGGCGAAGCCAGCGCAGCGATGGAAGGCTGGCGCATGCGCATCAACGTCCTGCACCTGGCAAGCACCGTCCCCCGTGCGCTGCTTCGCGTTCTGTTGCCACTGCGGTGCCTGGTCTGCGGCGACCCGGGCCACGATGATCTTGACCTGTGCTGCGCCTGCCTTGCCGACCTACCGTGGTCCGGACGCGCCTGCCTGCGTTGTGCACTGCCGTTGCCGGATGTGGCCCTGATCGTCTGCGGCAGCTGCCGCGAGGAAGCACCACCACAGACGGCCACCCATGCCAGCCTGTTGTACCTGCCGCCGGTCGACCAGCTGCTGGTGCGCTACAAGTTCCATCAGGACCTGGCGGCTGGTCGCCTGCTGGCGCAGCTGATGCAGCGGGCACCACCGCCCTGGCCCTGCCCGCCGCTGTTGCCGGTGCCGCTGCATCGCCGCCGCCTGCGCCAGCGTGGCTACAACCAGGCCGCCGAGCTGTGCCGGCTGCTGCCGATGCCGGTCTGGCACGGGCTGTACCGGCGGCGGCATACCGCACCGCAGTCCGAACGCACGGCCGAACAGCGCCGAGAGAACCTGTTTGATGCGTTCGATGTACGCGGTCCGGCGCCACCGCGACTGACCGTGGTCGACGACGTGATGACCACTGGCAGTACGGTGATGGAGATTGCCGAAACACTGCGCTGCGCAGGCGCAGAAGAAGTGCGCGTGTGGGTCTGTGCGCGGGTGCCGTGATCGCTCTCTTCATCGCCGGGGGCTAGGATGAGGCCGGTTCCGGACTGAAGGAGTGGCCATGAATTCCCCCCTGTCTCCCTTGCTGTCAGCGGTTGCACGCAGCTGGTGGATCCTGCTGCTGTATGGGCTGGTTGCGCTGGGCTTCGGCATCGTTGCCGTCGGCTGGCCGCTGTCGGCGGCGATGGCACTGGCGTGGACGCTGGGCGTGATGGCCATTGTCGAAGGGGTGATCAGCCTGTTCGCACTGGTCAGCGGAGGCAGTGGTGCCTCGCGCGGCTGGCTGGCGCTGTATGCCATCGCCTCGCTGGGCTTCGGCATCCTGGCGGTGATCAATCCCTTGGCCACCGCCAGCGTGCTGGTGCTGTTCCTGGCGGCATGGCTGCTGGTGGCCGGTATCTATCGCATCGTGTTCGCGATCCGGGTGCGCAAGCAGATCCAGGGTGAGTGGCTGCTGATTCTCAGCGGCGTGCTGGCGGTGGTGCTGGGCCTGCTGTTCGCTGCCAATCCGTATGCAGGCGTGGCGGTGACCACGCTGTGGATTGGCATCGGCAGCCTGCTGTACGGGCTGTTGCAGGTGCTGGTGGCGTTCAAGCTGCGGAAGCTGAAGTGAGGGTTGCGCGTCCGCTCCTGCTGGGCGCGGCGCTGGTGCTGGCCGGATGCATGCCGGGTGCCACGCCCGGTGTGCTGGCAGGCAAGGATCATGCGCCGCGCGCCGGCGTGGATGTGCGCCTGAGCGCGGTCGATGCAGACGGCAAGGGCACCCAAGCGCAGTGGCAGGGCGAGACCCTGGCGCTGCGCGAGCCGCCGATTGCCGGCAGCGCAGATATCGCCGATGTGCGCTACGTACTGGACGAGGGCCAGCAGCCGGGTCTGCGGATCCGCTATCGGCCAGAGGCACGCCAGCGCATCCATGATGGCACGGCGGCGCTGGTGGGCCAGCGGGCGGCGATCAGCGTGGATGGCCGCGTGCTGATGGTGGCGACCGTGCAGGGACCGTTCGGCGAATCGATGATGCTGAGCGGGCTGTCCAGCGTTGCCGAAGCACAGGCGCTGGCCAGGCACATCACAGGCGAATGACGGGCACGCCTGCAACCCCGCGCTGCGCGCGGAGGTCGACCCAGGTCGACCGCTACCGGGCAAAGCGAGCTTCGATCTCCTCTAGGGATTTGCCCTTGGTCTCCGGCAGCCAGAATGCGGCCACCAGGAAGAACACGAAGGTGCATGCCGCCCAGAATACGAACATGCTGGCATAGCCGTAGTGGCCCACCGTCGGCAGGAAGATCGCGGCGATGGTGGTGGACACGAACTGGTTGATCAGTAGCGCGATGCTCATGCCATTGGAGCGGATGCGGTTGGGCATCAGCTCCGACAGCGCCAGCCACACGCAGACGCCGGGGCCGACCGCGAAGAACGCGACGAACACCAGGATGCAGGCGGCCACCGCCCAGCCGTGGGCCGGCGGCGGCACCGGGCCGATGCGTGCCTGCTCGATGTGCAGCGGTGCCTGCGCGGCCTTGGCCGGGTCGGCGAACGGGTTCAGATGCAGCTTGCGGAAGAACGCGCCGATCACACTGTCCGGCTGCACGGTCCCGGCACGCTCGATGCGCAGCTCGCGGTCGGTCAGGCTGTCGCTGCGCAGGGCGCGCACATTGGTGAAGTCACCGTAGGCGTACGACACGGTCAGCTGCATCGGCCGGCCTTCGCTGTCGATGCCACCGCCCAGGCGCTGCCACTGTGCGTCGTCCAGCACCAGCTGCAGGCTGTCGCCGCTGACTGCGGCCTGCAGGTGTGGCTGCACGTCGGCACGGCCGCGCTCGGCCTGGAAGAACAGGGTGGCGGCGGCCAGCAGGGCCACGCAGATGCCGCCGCTGCCGAGCATCAGCAGGAACTTGCGGCCCTTGCGGTCGACCAGCAGCAGCGCGACCACGGTCATCACCGCGTTGAGCAGCTTGATCGCCACGTCGGCGCCGTTGGCGACCGAGCCGGACAGGCCGGCCTGGTTGAGGATGTTCACCGCGTAGGCCAGCACCGAGTTGATGCCGGTGGCCTGGGTGCAGGCCAGCACCACGCAGGCCAGCACGAACGGGACCACGTAGCGGCGGCTGAGCAGCGGGTCACGTTTGCCATCGTTGCTGCTCGACTCCGGTTCCTGGATCTGTGCAAGGGTGGGTTCCACCTGCGCCGCAGGCAGCACCCGCTGCAGGCTGCGGCGGGCGTCGTCGACGCGGCCGCGGCGCACCAGCCAGCGCGGCGATTCGGACAGCCAGAAGATGCCGGCGCAGAACAGCAGGCCTGGCGCCAGGCAGCTCCAGAAGATGGTGCGCCAGGCGTGGTCCTTCACCGTGAACAGCTCCTGCGCCTGCTGCGCCAGCGGCAGCGAGCGCACGGCTTCGGCGGCGGCATCCACCGCATGTGCGTGGTACAGCCCGATCAGTGCGGCCAACACCAGGCCGATGGTCAGCAGCAGCTGGAACATCGCCGCACCGCGTCCACGTCGCTCGGGGCTGAGCACTTCGGCCAGGTACAGCGGCACCACCACGCCGATCAGGCCACCACTGACACCCTGCAGCAGGCGGCCCAGCAGCAGCGGTGTATACCCCGAGGCCAGCGCCATGATCGGAATCGAGGCGGTGAACAGCAGGCCGGCCAGCAGCATCGCGCCGCGGCGGCCGATCAGGTCGGCGACCATGCCGGCGAACAGCGACGACAACACGCTGCCCAGCAGTACCGCCGCCACCACGAAGCCGAGTTGCTGGCTGCTGAGCTGCCACGCGTGGCTGGCGGTGGCTTCAAGATAGGGCAGGGCACCGGCGATGATGCCGATGTCGATGCCGTACAACAGGCCACCGAGGCCGCCGATGAAGAGCAGGTAGCGTACGGGCCAGCGCGGAGCGGTGGAAGCGGGTACGGCAGGTGCGGCGGCTGCGGTCATCGGCGTATTCCTGGAATAACGGGGATGGTGCGTGGCTGAGGCATTTCGCTTGCGCGCTTCATGTAGGCCGAGCCATGCTCGGCTTGCCGCGCGAAGCACGGCGCGGACGTCATCGATGTCGGTACGAAAAGCAGCCGGGCATGGCTGGGCTCTACAGCAATGCGCGGCTCAGTTCAGATCGACCACGCGCCCGCCAATGACCACCCGCTGCAGGCGCAGTTCGGCGTCCAGCACCACCAGGTCGGCGCGGGCGTCGGGCGCGATGCGGCCGCGATCGCCCAGGCCCAGGTAGTCGGCCGGGAAGGTGGAAACGCGCTGCGAGGCGTCGGCCAGCTCCAGGCCGACGCGCACCAGGTTGCGCAGCGCCTGGTCCATGGTAAGGGCGCTGCCGGCCAGCGAACCCGTGGCCAGTCGCACGCAGCCGCCGCACTTGTGCACGCGCTGCTCGCCCAGCGCGTACTCGCCGTCGGGCATGCCGGTGGCGGCGGTGGCATCGGTTACTGCGTACAGGCGCGGAATCGCACGCGCGGCCAGGCGGATCACGCCGGGATGGATGTGCTGCAGGTCGGGAATGATCTCGGCGTACTGTGCATGCGCCAGTGCTGCCGCCGCGATGCCCGGGCGATAGTGATCGACGCCGGTCATGCCGTTGAACAGGTGAGTGAAGCCGGAGGCACCGGCCTGCAGCGCGGCCACGCCCTCTTCATAGGTGCCGGCGCTGTGCCCGAGCTGTACGCGGATGCCCATCGCCGAAAGCGCGGGTATCAGTGCGGTGTGCTCGCCGATTTCCGGAGCCAGCGTCATCACCCGGATCGGCGCCAGCGCGTGCAACTGCTGAACCAGCGCCAGCGTCGCCTCGATCGTACGATTGGGCTGTGCACCCAGCCGCTTCGGGCTGATGAACGGTCCTTCCAGGTGCACGCCGACGATGCTGGCGGCGTCGGCATCGGGCGCCGCCATCGCCGCAGCGACGCCGTGCAGCGCGTGCTCGATCTCATCCAGGCCGGCGGTCATGGTGGTCGCCAGCAGTGTGGTGGTACCGAAGCGCAGATGGGTGCGTGCGATGGTGCGCGCGACATCGCCACCCTGCATCAGGTCCACGCCGGCCGCACCATGCACGTGCAGGTCGATGAAGCCGGGCAGGATCAGCGGCAGCTGCAGGTCGTCAGCGCCGCTGTGGTCATCCACCTGCAGCTGGCGCACATGTGAATCGAAGTGGACGTGGCCACGCCGCCAACCCAGCGGGGTGAGGATGCGGCCGTGCAGGGAGCGGGTGTCGGTCATGCGGGAGGCTCGGCGATGATCACTTCGATGCCCAGCCGCTGCAGCCCTTCGCGGGTTGCGTCGTCGATGCCGGCGTCGGTGATGATGGCGTGGATCTGGTCGAGGCGGGCGATGCGGTGCAGGCTGACGCGGCCGAACTTGGAGGCGTCGGTCAGCACCACGATGCGGCGCGCGCGCTCGACCATGCGGTGGTTGAGGCGGGCTTCGGCCTCGTCGTGGGTGGTCAGGCCGAACTGCAGGTCCAGGCCATCCACGCCCAGGAACAGGGTGTCGAAGCTGTACGAGTTGAGGCTGGCTTCGGCCTGGCTGCCCTGCAGCGACAGCGACTGCTGGCGCAGCAGGCCGCCGGTCAGCAGCACGTTGATGCCCGGTGCGTTGGCCAGTTCCCAGGCAATGTTCAGCCCGTTGGTCATCACCGTCACGTCGCGGTGCGCGCGCAGGTGGCGCGCCAGCGTCATCGTGGTCGAGCCGGAGTCGATGATGATGTTGTCGCCCGGCTGCACCAGACGCGCGGCACAGCTGCCGATGGATTCCTTCAGCGGAAGGTTCAGCGCGTCCTTCTCATGGATGTCCTGTTCCTGCGGCGGCGTGCGCACCAGGGTGGCACCGCCGTGGGTGCGGTTGGCCAGGCCCTGCGACTCGAAGTGGGTCAGATCGGCACGGATCGTCACCGCCGACACGCCGAAGCGCTCGACCAGATCGGCGACCTGCACCGAGCCGTGCTCGATCAGCAACTGCAGGATCTGTTGCCGGCGGGAGCGGGTGTTGCGCATGGCCATTCTCGGTTTCGCGGGGAAAGGTAGAGATTAGCCGTTCGCAAGAACGCTGGCAGCTGAGCTTGCGTTCTGCTTGCGGGTTCCGGCCTGGTTGGCGCTGCAGGCACGGGCGTACTCGCCCAGGCACAGGCCGATGCGGTGCTGCACCAGTGCGGTGGGGGTGTTGGCGAGCGTGCCCTCACGCACGGCGCGGTACTGCTCCGGCAGGTACTGGCTGAGCAGCACCAGTGGCGGCGCGTGCTGCTCCAGGTTGGCGAACAGGGTCTGCACCGCCTGCACCAGCGCGGGCTCGCCCCAGTAGTAACGGCAGCGGTCGCTGAAGGAGTAGCTGCGCAGCAGGCGCAGCGCGGCGTCATCGCCCTGGTAATAGGACTGCCAGTACTTCGGCTGCGCCACCATCACCTCGTCCAGCACCTGCGGCAGGCGCGAGCACTGTGCGGCCGGCAGCAGTTCGGCTTCGATCGCGGCCAGCGCGAACAGCGCCTCGCGGTAGGCGAAGGTGGCCGCCGGCCCGACCTTGAGGATCGCGAAGTGGTCGCGCACCAGCGCGTGCAGGCCGCTTTCGCGCTGGTAGTCGGTGGAATGCGCTTCGAACACGATGCGCGGCTGCTGTTCGAGGAAATCGGCCAGCGTGCCGGCGGCGGCCGCGTCGTATTCGTGCACGCTGCTGTGGTCGAAGTCCACGCCGGGCTGCACCACCATCGCGATCACGCGCTGCCACGCATCGCGCAGCTGCGGCGTGTCGAACGCCTGCTGGTGGATGGCCAGGGTCTGCGCGGCGGCGGCCGGCGTGGTCACCTGCAGGCCCTCGGCCAGCGAGGCTTCACCACCGGGAATCGGCACTTCGGTACCGATCACGTAGACCGGCGGCGGCAGGCCATGTTCGGCGGCGGTGCGTTCGGCGATCTCGGCCAGCTCGGCCGAGCGCGCGGCGACGATGGCATCGGGCAGCGGCACCGGATCGTCGGCGCAGGACATACTGCAATCCAGATGGATCTTGTGGAAACCGGCGGCGACGTAGGCTTCGATCAGCACGCGCGCGTGGGTCATCGCTTCGGCCGCCGGGCGCTTCTGCCAGGCATTCGGGCCGAGGTGGTCGCCGCCCAGGATCAGCCGCTCGCGCGGGAAGCCTTCTTCATCGGCCAGCGTGCCCACGTAATCACGGTACTGCGGCGGGGTCATGCCGGTGTAGCCGCCGAACTGGTCGACCTGGTTGGAGGTGGCCTCGATCAGCAGCACGGTGCCATGTGCCAGTGCCACGTGCATGGCCGCGCGCAGCACCTGCTCGTTGCTGCAGCAGACGCTGTACAGGCCGACGTTGGCACCGGCGCGGTGGGAGGCAAGCAGGGTCTGCAACGGGGACATGGTCAGGCTCCGGACATCAGGAAAACGAGGGTTGGCAGGCGAGCAGGGCGGCACCGCGTGCGCCGCCGGCATCGCCGAAACGCGGCGGCACGATCGGCGGTACCTGCACGCCGTTGAACAGGTGGGCGGCGATGGCCGCTGGTAGCAGCTGGTACAGCGGTGCGTACTGCGAGAGGCCGCCGCCGAGCACGATCACGTGCGGGTCCAGCGCCAGCACCAGCGCGGCCAGGCTGTGGCCAAGCAGATCGCGGTGGATGTCCAGCGCCTTGCGCGCACGTGCATCGCCGGCCTCGGCCAGGGCGATCACCGCGCTGGCGTCGGTGGCGCTGCCACCGAGGTGGCGTTCGATCATGGCCACGCCGCTGCCGGACACATAGCGCTCCACGCAGCCCTGCAGGCCGCAGCCGCAGTCCAGCAGCGGCAGGCCGTGGCGCTGCAGCAGATGGCCAGGAACGCTCCAGTGGCCCCATTCGCCGGCCAGGCCGTTGAAGCCGGACAGCAGCCGGCCCTGCAGGCAGAAGCCGCCACCGGCACCGGTGCCGAGGATCGCGCCGAACATGCTGGGGTAACCGTCAGCCGCGCCGCCGTGCGCTTCAGACAGGGCAAAGCACTGCAGATCGTTGCCGAAGTGCAGCGGACGCTGCAGGCGCGCCTGTAGATCCTGCGCCACGCATTGGCCGGTCAGCGCAGGCACGTTCGCGCTGAGCTGGCGGCCGCTGCGGCGGTCACGCACGCCGGGCAGGGCGATGCCGATGGCCGCATCGCTGCGGCCGAGGGCAGCGTCCGCCTCGGCGACCAGCGCCACCACCGCCTGCAGGAAGCCGTCGTAGTCACCCTGTGGGGTGGCCACGCGGCGGCGCCAGGTGACCTGCATCGCCGCATCGCACGCCACCAGCTCGATCTTGGTGCCGCCGATGTCGATGCCGTAGCAGGCGTGGGCGATCAGCTCAGCCATGGTGGATGGTGACGCCCTTGACGACGCGGTTGACGGTGCCGTCCGGGAACGGGTTGTCCGGGGTCAGGCCCAGCGCGGCCGAGCGCTGCAGTGCGAACAGCTGCGCAAAGCCCAGCCACACCGGTGCCAGCCACGGATCGTCGGATGCGGTGTGAAGCGGCGGCACCACAAGGGTGTACTCGTCATCGGCGCCGATGTCCGAATGCGGGCCGATCGCCAGTACCTGGCCGGCCACGCCATCGCGGCGCAGTTCTTCCAGCAGGTCCTGTTCGTAGCGGCGCGCCAGCGGCTGCACGCTGCGCAGCACCACCACCAGGGTGTTGCCATCCAGCGTCGACTTCGGGCCATGACGGAAGCCCAACGGTGTGTTGGCCAGCGCCAGCACGCGGCCAGCGGTCAGCTCCAGCACCTTCAGCGCGCACTCGCGTGCCAGTGCTTCCAGCGGGCCGCTGCCGAGGTAGATGATGCGATTGAAAGGGCGCTGCGCCAGCGCCGCCACCGGTGCATCCCACTGCGCCAGGCCTTCGCGGGCCAGCGCGGCCATCTGCTTCAGGCGCGCCACGCGCGCATCCCATGGCGAACGATCGAACACGGTCAGCGCGGCCAGCAGCATGCAGGTCAGGCTGCTGGTCATGGCGAAGGCGCGGTCGCAGCTGGCCGACGGCATCAGCAGGGTGCAGGTATCGGCACGGCCGGCGCCACGACGGGCCAGTTCGCCATCGGCATTGCAGGTGATGTCGAGGAAGCGCGCGTCATCCACGTCGCTGCGCACGCGGTCCACCGCCGCCACGCTTTCCGGGCTGGAACCGCTGCGGCCGAACGAGACCAGCAGGGTCGGGCGGTCGCGCTGCAGGTACAGCGCCGGGTGGGTCAGCAGGCTGGTGGTGTGCACCACGCGCACATCGGCTGGCCACTGCGCGTTGATCGCATCGGCCACCATCTCGGCAATGAAGCCGGAGCTGCCGGCGCCGGTGAACAGCACGCGCTGGTTGGGATCGTTGAGGCTGTCGCCAAGGAAGGCCTGCAGGCGGTCGCGGGCACGCGACAGGTCCTGTGCGAGGGCGTCCCACAGCGCGGGCTGCTGGGCGATTTCGGTAGCGGTATCGGCTCCGCCAAGGCGCTGCCAGGCGGACACATCGGAAAGCAGGGTGACGTCCATTCGGAGGTTCCAGTTGGGCCAGCGCACCATCTGTGTTTTCTTTCGAAATGTCAAATAGCGAAAGTAAAAAGAAAGAAAATGGCGTGGTGACTTTTCCCGCCGTGGAGTGCTCCGAAAAACGAAAGAACCAGCCGAATGCCGTATCGCACAATGCTTAACAGGCGCCTGCAAGCGCTTACACAAAGTATTGCGGCGCAACAACTTTCGTTTCAATGGAATATATCTTCCTTTTTCCTTTCAATTTGTTGACATCTTTCGAATCGCTGCCCTAGAGTCGGCCCAATCGCTTTCGAAACGCCCGGTGAACGGGTTGGGAGTCCGCGTGGAAATCTGCGTTCGTCGCTCGCCGCTGATGCTGGCCCTGTTGCCGGCATTGATGCTGGCGTCCATGCCGGCCCGGGCCGAGCCGGTCGGCAACCTGCGTTCGGTCAGCGCCAGCGCCAGCCGCGACGGCGTGCAGGGCTGGGATCTGCAGACCGACAAGGGCGCGCGCATCCGCATCGAGCTGCCGGCCACCGACATCATCCGCGTGCAGGCCGGCCGCAACGGCAAGCTCACCGGTGCAGGTGACAAGGCCGCACCGATCGTACTGCCGCAGCCCAAGGCGAACGTGCGGGCGCAGCTGGAAGAAGACGCGCAGGAAATCCGCGTGCGCACCGATGCGCTGGTGCTGCATGTGCAGCGGCAGCCGCTGCGCCTGCGCCTGGAGCGCTTGGACAACGGTCAGCCCACCGCGCTGTGGCAGGAACTGCAGCCGCTGGACCTGGATGCCACGCAGAGCGTGCAGGTGCTGTCCTCGCAGGCCGATGAAGGCTATTACGGTGGTGGCCAGCAGAATGGCCGTTACCAGTTCAAGGGCCGCGAGCTGGAAGTGTCCTACTCCGGCGGCTGGGAAGAGGGCGACCGCCCCAGCCCGGCGCCGATGCTGCTGAGCAGCCGTGGCTGGGGCATGCTGCGCAATACCTGGAGCGATGGCAGCTACGATCTGCGCGAGGCCGACCAGGCCACGCTGCTGCACCGCGAAGACCGCTTCGATGCGTACTACTTCGTCGGCGCCGACCTGCCGAAACTGATCGAGCGCTACACCCAGCTGACCGGTCGCCCCAACATGGTCGCGCGCTGGGCGCTGTCCTACGGCGATGCCGATTGCTACAACGACGGTGACAACAGCAAGAAGCCCGGCACCGTGCCCGAAGGCTGGAGCGACGGCCCGACCGGCACCACCCCGGATGTGATCGACAGCGTGGCCAAGCAGTACCGCGCCCACGACATGCCCGGTGGCTGGATCCTGCCCAATGATGGTTACGGCTGCGGTTACAAGCAGTTGCCGGAAACGGTGAAGGGCCTGGCCACGTACGGCTTCCGCACCGGCCTGTGGACCGAGAACGGCGTCGACAAGATCGCCTGGGAAGTGGGCAAGGCCGGCAGCCGCGTGCAGAAGCTGGACGTGGCCTGGACCGGCAAGGGCTACCAGTTCGCGATGGACGCCAACCGCCAGGCGTTCAACGGCATCCTCGACAATTCCGATTCGCGCCCGTTCCTGTGGACGGTGATGGGCTGGGCCGGCATCCAGCGCTATGCGGTGGCATGGACCGGCGACCAGAGCAGCAGCTGGGACTACATCCGCTGGCACGTACCGACCCTGGTCGGTTCGGGCCTGTCCGGCATGGCCTACGCCAGCGGCGACGTCGATGCGATCTTCGGCGGCAGCGCCGAGACCTTCACCCGCGACCTGCAGTGGAAGGCCTTCACTCCGGTGCTGATGGGCATGAGCGGCTGGTCGTCGAACGCGCGCAAGCACCCGTGGTGGTACGACGAGCCCTACCGCAGCATCAACCGCGACTACCTGAAGTTGAAGATGCGCCTGACCCCGTACATGTACGGGCTGGTGCACGAGGCTGCGCAGACTGGCGCACCGCCGGTGCGTGGCCTGATGTGGGACAACCCGCGCGATCCGCATGCGCAGGATGAAACCTACAAGTACCAGTTCCTGCTCGGCCGCGACCTGCTGGTGGCGCCGGTGTACCGCAGCCAGGCCGCCAGCCGTGGCTGGCGCCGCGACATCCATCTGCCGGCCGGCGGCTGGATCGACTACTGGGACGGCCGCCGCGTGCAGGCCGCCGCCGATGGCCGCCAGCTCGACCGCCAGGTGGACCTGGCCACGCTGCCGGTGTTCGTGCGTGCCGGTGCGATCCTGCCGATGTACCCGTCGATGCTGTTCGACGGCGAGAAGCCTCTCGATGAAGTGACGTTCGACCTGTACCCGCAGGGCGATTCGCAGTACACGCTGTACGAAGACGATGGCAATACGCGCCGCTACCAGCAGGGCGAATCGAGCACGCAGCAGATCCGCGTGCAGGCGCCGGCGCAGGGCAGCGGCCCGGTGCAGGTGCAGATTGATGCCGTGCAGGGCCAGTACAACGGCCAGCTGGCGCAGCGTGGCTATGGCCTGCGCGTGCTCAGCCGCCAGGCGCCACGCGCGGTGCAGGCCGGTGGTCGCGCGCTGCCGGCGTTGGCCGATGCGGCGGCGTTCAACAACGCCAGCGAAGGCTGGTACTTCGATGCCCAGGAGCGCCGTGGCACGCTGCACGTGCGTACCGCCACCCAGGACATCCGCCAGCCGCTGCAGCTGCAGCTGGACTTCGCGGTGGCTGCCGCGGCCGCCGACGATGCCTATCCGGCCGCGCCGGTGCTGGGCCGCGAACTGCCGGCCGACAGCCTGCTGGTGGTCAATCGCCCGGCCGAAGAACCCGGCCATGCGCTGGAGAATGCCTTCGATGATGATCCGGGCACCTGGTTCCGCAGCGTGCGCAACCAGGCCGTGCGCACCGGTGCGCACGAGTGGGTGATCGGCTTCGGCGAGCGCAGGATGATCGACGGCATCGACATCGCGCCGCGCAACGATAAGAACTGGAAGCACGGCCAGGTCCGCGACTATGAGGTCTACCTGGGCGACAGCAATGGCGAGTGGGGCGAGCCGATCGCCCGCGGCCGCCTGCAGCTGAAGGAAGGCGTGCAGCGCATCGACTTCCCGGCCCACGCGGGTCGCCTGCTGCGTTTCCGCGTGCTGAGCGTGCAGAACCCCGAAGGCGACGGCGCCAGCAGCACCGACCCGATGGTGACCGCCGCACAGGGCACCGCCCGCGCCTTCGATGCATTGCAGCCGCGCGATGTCGGCCCGATCGCCTTGTCCACCTTCCACATTCTTGAACACCAGGAACCGGAGCGACCGGCCCGGCAGCGCTATCTCTCCGAGCTGCCGGTGCCGGCCGCGCTGGCCAGCCAGGTGCGCACCGACCAGTCGTTCCGTGGCGACGCCGGCATGCGCATGAACGGCCTGCAGTTCCGTCGTGGCCTGGGCGTCGGCGCCAACAGCCGCATCGACCTGCGTCTGCAGGGAGGCTGGCACCTGCTGCGTGCCGACCTCGGCATCGACGACGCCTGCCGCACTGCCGGTGGCCTGCAGTTCCAGGTCTGGGGTGACAACCGCCTGCTGTACGACAGCGGCCTGGTGAAGGCGCCCGGCGTGGTCAAGCCGGAGCTGGACATCCGTGGCCTTTCCACCCTGAGCCTGCGCACGCTGGGTGCGCAGGGCAGCCAACCCGCCCAGGTCTGTGCCAACTGGGCCAACGCCGTGCTGATCGGCCAGGAGGGCGACTCCGCCAGCATCGTCGCCCCATGACCCCTACGTAACACCGCTCCTCCCCCCGCCCATTCCGACTACGGCCCTCATGGCCGTGGCCCGGGAGCGTTTTGCCCGCCGAACGCCCACGCGCTCACTTTTCGCGCCGCACCCCTGCCAGGAG